>CAYTWS010000224.1:0-4009 GCA_964442145.1 uncultured Ectothiorhodospiraceae bacterium
CATCCCTGCGCCTCGCCCCTTCGGGGCCTGCGCTTCGCGCAGTCCCAATCTGCTCAAGCAGATTGGTCGTGGTTCGCCTCGAGCATTACTTCTCGAGGGTGAAGCCCACCTCCACGGTGACCTGCCAGTGCGAGACCTTGCCGTTGTCGATGTGGCCGCGCGTGTCGCGTACCTGGAACCAGCGCATGTTGTGGATCGACTTCGCGGCTTTCTCGATGGCGTTGCGCACCGCCTGGTCGCTGCTCTCGGTGGACGAGCCGGTGAGCTCGATGTGCTTGTAGACGTGGTCGTCGCTCATGGCGGGCTCCTTCGGGGTGCTCAGGGTGGCCGGCCCCGCTGTTGGGGCCTATGCCGAAGATAGCCTATACGCCAGCCCGTCGCACTGGGGTGCAACCAACGGGTGCCGGCTTGACGCGCGGCGGTGGATCAGCCGGAGCTGCCTTGGCCTCGCTTCATGGCATCGGCGACCACGGCGTTCCATGGCCCCGAGCCGGCGAGGCTGCCGCCGCCGTCGACGGTCAGGACGCTGCCGCTGACGTAATCGGCCAGCGGCGACGACAGGAAGATCGCGGCCGCGCCGATGTCGTCGGTGCGGCCCAACCGGCCCAGCGGGACGATGCGCGCGGCCTCGTCGGCGGCTTCGCCGGGCAGCAGCCGGCGCACGCCCTCGGTGTCGGCCACGGGCCCGGGCACGATGGCGTTGGCGCGGATCCCGAAGCGGCCCCACTCGAGCGCGAGCGTGCGCATGAGCTGCTCGACGCCGGCCTTGGCCGCGCCCACGTGGGCCTGGCCGGCGAATGCCTGGGTCGCCTGGGCCGCCGAGATCATGACGATATCGCCGCCGGTCTCGGCGAGCTGATCGAATGCCGCTCGCGCGGCGTAGAAGCTGCCGTTGAGGTCGATATCGACGACGGTGGCGAAGCCGTTCGCGGAGAGCTCCTCCGCGGGGGCCGGAAAATTACCGGCGGCCCCGCAGACGAGCGTGCCGACGGGGCCGAGCTCACTACGCGCCTGCGCCAGCGCTGCCGAGACGGCGTCGGGATCGCGCACGTCGGCGGTGGGCGTGGCCACCGCGCGCGCGCCGTCGGTCTCGAGCACCTCGCGCGCCGAGGCCAGGCGCTCGGCATTGCGCCCGCAGATGCCCACCGCCGCGCCCAGGCTGGCGTAGGCGCGTGCGATGCCTAGATTGATGCCGCTGCCGCCGCCCGTGACGAACACGGTGCGCTCGCCGAACAGATCGGGGCGCACGACCTCGCGGATATGCATCGTCGCTATCCCTCCGGGAAGCGCGGCTTCCATGGCAGCTTGCCGCGCCAGTAGAGAATCATCACCAGCCCCGTCAGCATACCGCCCAAGTGGGCGAAGTGGGCGACACCGGCCTGCGTGCCCGTGATCCCGAGATACAGCTCGACCGCGCCGTAGATGATCACGAACCACTTCGCCTTGATCGGGATGGGCGGGATCAGCAGCAGGATGTACTGGTTCGGGAAGCGCAGGCCGAATGCCAGCAGGATCCCGAAGACGCCGCCGGACGCGCCGATGGTCGGGACCGGGTCGACCGGGCCGCTCGAGCCCAGCCCGAGCACCGCGAGGTGCACCAGGGCGGCGCCCACGACGCAGGTGAAGTAGTAGGCCAGGAACCGCCGCGAGCCCCACACCATCTCCATCAGGCTGCCGAACATCCACAGCGCGAACATGTTGAAGAACAGGTGCAGCAGGTTGCCGTGGAGGAACGAGTAGGTAATCAGCTGCCAGAGATGGAACTGGGGCACACGCTGCAGCCCGAACTCGCCCTCGAGGAAGGTGGGCGTGCCGATCGGCCAGAGCGCGAACCGGGCGATGAGCTCCATGCCGCCGATGCCTTGCAGCAGGAACACGGCGCAGTTGCCGATGAGCAGTGCTTGGACCACCGGCGGGAAGGAGCCCGCGCGATTGGGGTGGCGGAAGTATTCGGCCATAAGGGCTCGCAGTGACGGGTTGCCCGTGTCAGGCGCTGCCGTCGCCGACCGGGCCGTAAGGCGCGGCAAGCATGACGGCGCCAGCGCCGCGTTTCAATGCGGTGCACGCGCAGTAGGCGTCGGGCTAGTCGGACGGGCTGCTACAGGTGTCGACCCAGGCGCGTTGCTCCGGGCTCTCGATCGCGCCGGGGCGGGCGCGGCGCACCGCCACCACCGCCTCGCCAGGGGCCATCCCGCGCTCGATCAGCAA
Source organism: uncultured Ectothiorhodospiraceae bacterium (assembly GCA_964442145.1). Taxonomy (GTDB): domain Bacteria; phylum Pseudomonadota; class Gammaproteobacteria; order XJ16; family Halofilaceae; genus Halofilum. Next base: position 2,209 of record CAYTWS010000224.1, read on the forward strand.
CCGCGCCGCGACCGTCCCGGTGCGTCCGATGCCGGCGCGGCAATGCAGCGCGATGCGTTGGCCCGCGTCCAGGTGGGCATGCAGCGCGGCACCCGCATCGCGCCAGGCGCGCTCGAACGCCTTGCCCGGCGCGGCGCCGTCGATGACGGGCAGGTGCCACCAGGCCAGGCCCAAGCCGCGCGTCCGCTCGCCCAGCTCGCGCACCCCCAGCATCTCGAGCTCGGCGCGCTCGACGAGGGTGACCAGGGCGTGCGCGCCCCACTCGGCGATGCGTGCGACATCGGCGTCGACCGCGGCGGCCCGATCCATCCCCGGCATGCCCATAGCGCGCGCCCCGGGGCAGGGCACCAGCGCGATCCGCGCGCCGCCCGGGGCCGCCACGTTGTCCAGCGCCGCGCTCATGCCCGCCACCCTGTACGCGCGATCGTCATTGGGTACAATGAATCCTTGGGCTGAGGAAGCCCATCGCAAGGCATCACAAGGAGGTCGGCCATGTCCCGCCCATACCCCGTCGCCACCGACCGCTCGTTCGACGTCGACGAATACCTCGAGCTCATGACCGCCGTGCGCTGGGGCGATAGCGCGGCCGCCAACCACGCTGACGTGGCGGCGGCGCTGGCGGCGCTCCACTTCGTCGGCCATGTGCGCAACGAGCTCGGCCAGCTCGTCGGCTTCGTCAGCGACGGCGTCATCGCCACCTTCGTCAACGAGCTCGTTGTCCACCCGGGGGCGCAGGGCGCGGGCGTGGGGTCGCAGCTGCTCGAGGCGGTCGAGGCGGCCTATCCCGGCGTGCCCGTCTTCGCCGTCGGATTCCGCGACGCACGGCGCTTCTTCCTGCGCCGCGGCTATACCTATCCGGCGCAATCGCTTGAGATCTACGCCAAGCTCAACGCCCGCGCCGAGGCGAGCGCCTGAGCGCCTCAGCGGTCGGCGTGGCCCAGATCGCGCTCGGGCAATAGCGCGTCGCGCACGCGCTGCTTGAGCTCCTTGGCCTCGGGGAAGCGCCCCTCTTCGGCGCGCGACCACAGCACCGTGCCGTCGCCCGTGGTGATCTCGAAGACGCCCTGGCCGGCCGGCGCCAGCGCGACCTCGCTGAGATCGGCCTCGAACGTCGACAGCAGCTCCTGCGCCAGCCACGCCGCCCGCAGGAGCCAGCGGCACTGCGGGCAGTAGGCGATGACGATACGGCGTGGGTCGGTCACAAGCGCTTGATCCAGAACATCAGCGGCTTCTCCGTCTCCTCGGTGTGGCCGACGTCGCGCCACGGATAGACGGCGATGAGATCGGGGCGCGGCTCGTAGCCGAAGTGGCGCCAGACGTCGTCGAGCGGCTTGTAGTCGGCCGGCCGCATCGGGTGGTCCTCGGGTCGCTGGACCGCGCAGTGGGTGATCCAGTCGTACTCGCCGAAGCTGCGGGCGTGGTCCTCGCGCTCGTCGAAAAAGCGCCGGTAGAGGCCGCGCCCGCGGTATTCGGGCAGCAGAATGGACTCGGCGTTGTAGAACACGCGGCGCACATCGAAGCCGGCATCGGCGAACGGCCGGTGCATCGCCTGGGCCTCGTCGGCCAGCGGCATGGCCGTGGTCGCGCCCACCAGCGTGTCGCCGTCGTAGACGAGCAGCGCGAATGAGCGCGGCGTGCGGATGTAGTAGTCCAGGTACTTCTGCTCGTAGTCGAGATCGCCCTCGTAGAGATAGGGCCAGTCGCGGAAGACCGTCATGCGCAGCTCGGCGAGCTCGTACAGGCGGTCGGCGATCTCGCGGCCGTGCAGGCGCTCGAGTCGCAGGCCGATGTCGGTCATGGC
>CAYTWS010000225.1:0-4007 GCA_964442145.1 uncultured Ectothiorhodospiraceae bacterium
ACCCTGCTCGCGCCGAGCAAGACCTACAACGTCGCCGGCCTCGGATGCTCGCTCGCGGTGATCCCCGATCCCGGGTTGCGCGCGCGCTTCGAGCGGGCGCGGGCCGGTTTCGTGCCGGGCGTCAATGCCCTGGGCTTTACCGCCGCGCTGGCCGCGTGGCGCGACTGCGCGGACTGGCATGCGCGGCTGATGGCGTATCTGCGCGGCAATCGCGACCGCGTGCAGGTGGCGGTCGATGCCCATCCGAGGCTGTCGATGGTCTCTCCGAGCGCGACCTACTTGGCCTGGCTCGACGCACGCGACGTCGATCGCAGCGATCCCGCGCCCGTGTTCGAGCGAGCGGGGGTGGGATTGTCCGACGGGCGCGCCTTCGGGGCGCCGGGCTTCGTGCGCCTGAATTTCGGCTGTCCGCGGATGCGCCTGGATACCGCACTCGAACGCATCGGGCGGGTCGGTCGGTGAGCCTGCTCGTGCCCGCCACCCACGGCAACACCCGGCGAGTCGGCGGCGGCATCGCCCTGGCGTGGTTGGTGGGTGTGATCGCGCTGGCCGCGGCCCTGATCGGGCCCGGCGCATTCGCCGCGAGCGTGCGAGCGCAAGCCTTGGCGGTCGACCCGCAAGAGGTGGCTGAGGCGGATCGCACCCTCAGCGAGATGGAGGGCAAGCTGCGCATCGATCCCGAGCCCGGCGAGGATGTCCTCCAGGAATTCCTCGGGCGCATTCCCTCGATTCGCGACTTGGCCAAGCGCTGCATCAGTCAGAATGAGTCGCGTCTGGAGAGCGTGCAGGGCAAGCTCGACACGCTCGGCGACATCGCGGTGCGCGAATCGGCCGGCGCCGAGCAGCAGCGAGCGGCGCTGGAGCGCCGGCGCAATGCCATCGAGAAGCAGCTCCAGCTTTGCCGCGTGCTCGAGCTCCGCGCCAACGAGCTCCAGAACCGGCTGACGCGGCTCAAGCAAGAGTGGCTGACCCAACGCCTGCTCGAGCGCGAGGATCCGGTCTGGACGCTGGTGGCGGACAATCTGCGCGAACCGCGCCAGCTGTGGAACACCGCGCGATTGTTCCTGCTGCGCTCGAGCGGCATCGACAATCTCACTCGGGTCGAGCTCATCGGCGGGGTCGGCCTGCTATTGGTATGCACCGGCGCCAGCCTGTACGTGCGGCGCCCGATGTTCCGTACCGCCGCGCGCATGGGCGAAGGCGCGACCTTGATGTCGGCGTTCGCCCGGTCGGTGCTCGCGTGCGCTGCCAACATTCTGCCGGCCCTGGTGACCAGCCTCGTCGCCAGTGCCTATCTGACCTACCTCGGCTATGACACGCCCGATTGGTCGTTCATTACGTTGTTGGCCTACGGGCTGACCGGCTATTTCTTCTTCATCTTCCTGATCCGCGTCTTCCTGGCACCGTGCGATCCCGCCCGGCCCTTCATGCCGGCGCCCCACGAGACCCTGCGCCGTCTGACGCGGCGCCTGCGGCTGCTGGCCGTGCTGGTGCTGCTGATGGCGTTGTTCTCGGCGACGCTCGTAGTCGAGAGCTTCCCCGAGCCCGTGCGTGAGCTGCTGCGCGTGATCGCGGCGACCGTGCTCGTGGTCGAGCTCACCCGCATCATCTGGATCGTCAACGAGCTATTGAGCTGGCGCGACACGCGCCTACCCCGGATCGTGCTCACCGCCGGCATGTTGTTCGCCCTGGGCGCGGAGTGGCTCGGCTACCACAACATGGCCGAGTACGTCGTCGGCGGGATCCTGGGCACATTGCTGTCGTTCGGCTTGTCGCTGTTCGTATGGCGGCTGCTCGACGAGTTCTTCGATGGGCTGGATGAGGGGCGCTACCGCTGGCAACGCGGCGTGCGCGAGACGCTCGGCGTCGCCGCCGAGCGCCACGTACCGGGCTTGTTGTGGCTGCGCATGCTGGTCGCGCTGGGGGTCTGGAGCGGGTTCCTGCTGCTCGTGCTGTTGAGCTGGGGGATGTCGGATACCGGGCTCGCGTGGCTTCTGCGCGTAATCAACGAGGGCTTCAGCATCGGGCGCTTCGAGCTGGTGCCCATCAGTATGCTCTGGGGCCTGATCACGCTGAGCGTCCTTTTCGGCGTGTCGGGGTGGGTGCAGCACCGCATGGCCCAACGCTGGCTCAAGCGCACCCGTATGGAGCGCGGCGCGCGCGAGGCCTTGGTCACGATCACCGGCTACGTCGGCGGCGCGATCGCCATCCTCGCCGGTCTTGCCGTCGCGGGGGTGAACTTCACCAATATCGCGCTGATCGCGGGTGCACTGTCGGTGGGGATCGGCTTCGGCCTGCAGAACATCTTCAACAATTTCGTCTCGGGCTTGATCCTGTTGTTCGAGCGCCCGGTCAAGACCGACGACTGGATCGTCGTCGGCGGCACCGAGGGCTTCGTCAAGCGCATCAGCATCCGCTCGACCCAGGTGCAGACCTTCGACCGCGCCGACGTCATCGTGCCCAACTCCGAGCTCATCCAGAGCCAAGTGGTCAATTGGATGCTCAAGGACCCCATCGGTCGTGTCACCGTGCCCGTGCGCGTCGCATTCGGCTCGGATACGGGCCAAGTCCACTCGATCCTGCTGGAGCTCGCTCACGAGCACGCTCAGGTCATCACCGATCCCGTGCTCGCACCCCCGCCCGAGGTGGTGATGCGCCAGTTCGGCGACTCGGGCCTCGAGTTCGAGCTGCGCGTGTTCGTCCGCGACATCGGCTATTTCGTGATCGTCCAGAGTGAGCTCAACCTCCAGATCGAGCGGGCGTTCCGCGAGCACGGGATCGAGATCCCGTACCCGCGCCGCGACGTGCGTTTCAGCCGCATGCCGCCCGCGCGCTCGGTGCTGGACGCGGCATCGCCGCGGTCACCATCGCAGCGCGGCCAAGGGGGCGACGAAATGGGTGAGCCCGACTCGGGCGACGGCTGACCCGGGCAGCGCCGGCGGCGCTGCCGGCTGTGATGGGGGGGGTCAAGGGGCACCCGCGGCAGCGGGCGCCGCCGGCGGTCAGGACACCGAGCGCTCGACACGGGTGGTCTGGCCCGTGGCCTCGCGCGCCCGGCAGTCGGCGATGCCCTCGCCGATGGAGGCAAAGCGCGGATTCACGCCCAGCTCGCGCCGCATGCGGCTGACGTCCACGCGCCGCGATTCCTGGACGAACGAGAGCATGCCGGGTGAGAGATACATCGGTGCCTCGTCGAGCGAGACGCTCGGCGGCCGGGGCGAGCCATAGGCGTCGGCGACGGCGTAGAAGTAATCGGTCATCGTCGTCGGATGGCCGTCGGCGACGTTGTAGATGCTGCCGGCCGGGGCCCGCAGCGCCGCCGCGTGTAGCACCGTGACCAAGTCGTCGATGTGGATGCGGTTGCTCCAGGGCGCCTCTTGCGGGTGGATCACGGTTACGCCGTCGAGCCGGTCCACCGGTAGTCGCCCCGGTCCGTAGATGCCGGCGACCCGCAGGATCACCAGCTCGGTGCCGCGCGCCTCGCACCACGCCCGCGCGATGCGTTCGGCGGCCAAGCGCCGCCGCGCCCGGTCGGTGCGCGGGGCCGTCGGCCGGGTCTCGTCGACCCAGGCACCGCCGCAATCGCCGTAGACGCCGGAGGTGCTGAGATAAAGCAGCCGCCGCGGTACGGCCTCCTCGCACGCGGCGAGGAAACGCCGCAGGCGCGGATCGTCGTCGGTGGCCTCCGAGGAAGGAGGGACGAGGTAGAAAACGGAGCCGTCCGCCGCGGCGGCGGGCGGCTCCTCGACACTGCGATGGCAGCGCACCAAGCCGACGGGCCGAAGGCCCGCCGCGATCAACGAACGGGCCAGGCGCGAACCGACGTCGCCACAGCCGACGATCAACGGGGTGAAGGCAAGCCCGGACACGTAAGGCTCCATGGTCGAACGTGTGCCGGATTGTCCCACACCGTAGGCGCCCGTGTTTACGGGGCGATGCCGCGTGCGGCCGTGAACTCGGGGTAGGCCTCGAGACCGCATTCGGCGACGTCGATGCCGCCGTACTCC
>CAYTWS010000226.1:0-4006 GCA_964442145.1 uncultured Ectothiorhodospiraceae bacterium
TGGAGCGAGGCCGGCGAAGAGGCCGTGCGCAAGTATCGCAAGGGCGAGGAGATCGAGGCCCTGGTGCTGTCGGTCGATCCCGAGCGCGAGCGTATCTCGCTGGGCGTGAAACAGCTCGACAAGGATCCGTTCGCCGAGTTCGTGGCGGCCTATCCTAAAGGCAGCATTGTCACCGGCACGGTTACCGAGGTGGATCCGAAGGCGGCTACGGTCGACCTCGGCGATGGCATCGAGGGCATTTTGCGCGCGACCGAGCTCTCGCGCGACCGCGTCGAGGACGCCCGCAGCGTACTCAGCGAGGGTGACGAGGTCGAGGCCAAGTTCATCGGCCTGGATCGCAAGAGCCGGACCGTGAATCTGTCGATCAAGGCCAAGGAAGACGACGAGGATAAGGCCGCGGTCAGCGACTACAATCAGTCCGAGGGTGGCGGTACGCCCACCCTGGGTGACCTGCTCAAAGAGCAGATCGGCTCGGGCAAAGAATGAACCAATGGGTCGGCTTCCCGAGCGGGAGCCGGCCGCTGTCCAAAAGGCTCCGAGTGCTGCCGTATGACCAAGTCCCAACTCATCGACGCGTTAGCGCGCAAGCAGAGCCATTTGGCCTATCGGGATGTCGAGCTCGCTGTGAAGGGGCTGCTCGAGACGATGAGCCAGTCCCTGTCCAACGGCGAGCGCATCGAGATTCGCGGATTTGGTAGCTTCAGCCTGCACTATCGCCCACCCCGCATGGGTCGCAATCCGAAGTCGGGTGCGGCCGTGGTGCTCCGCGGCAAGTACGTGCCGCACTTCAAACCGGGCAAGGAACTTCGCGAGCGGGTGAACACCCTTCCGCTCGATCTCGAGAAAGAGGAACAGTGACGCCGTTGCCCATCCGGGGCGTCGATTGCACAGTCGGTTATGACCGCGCATGCAGATGGCGACCCGAGCCCATGATCCGATCCGGGCGACAGCGCGTTTACGGATGACCTGATCGTGCTCGAATTGCTCTGGCTGTTGCTGCCGGTCGCGGCCGCCAGCGGTTGGCTCGCCGGTCGGCGCAGCGGTAAACGCCGCGGCGACGGTGCCTCCGAGACACGCCCCTCCAACGACTACTTCCGCGGGCTCAATTACGTCCTCAACGAGCAGCCCGACGAAGCCATCGACGTGTTCATCCGCCTGGTCGAGGTGGATTCCGAGACCATCGAGACCCACCTCGCGCTCGGCAGCCTGTTCCGCCGGCGTGGCGAGGTCGACCGTGCCATCCGCCTGCATCAAAACCTCATCGCCCGCCCCAACCTGTCGAAAGAGAATCGCGCCTACGCGCTGCTCGAGCTGGCGCGCGACTACATGCGCGCCGGGGTGCTCGACCGGGCCGAGGGCTTGTTCTCCGAGTTGGTGCGCACGCGCATGCACGTGGTGGAGGCCTCGCGCCAGCTGCTGACGATCTACGAGCGCGAGGGCGAGTGGCACGCCGCCATCGACACCGCCAAGAAGCTCCAACGCGAGGGCGGTGACGCCAAGGGCGACGTGATCGCGCACTACTGGTGTGAGCTGGCGACACGCGAGCACCGGTCGGGGCGCACGAAAACGGCGCGCAAGTACGCGGCCAAGGCGCTCGGGGCGGATCCCGATTGCGTGCGTGCCAGCATCCTCGACGGCGACTTCGCCATGCAGCAGGGCCAATACCGCCAGGCCGTGCGGGCCTATCGCCGCGTGGAGTCGCAGGATCCGGCCTTCATGCCCGAGGTGATCGAGCGGCTGCTGGACGCGCTGGCGAGAGCCGAGCACCCCTCGGTGCTCAACAGCTACATCGAGCAGCTGCGCGGGCGCTACAATGGTTTCTCGGTGATTCGGGCCACGACGCGCTTGATCCGCGAACGCGATGGTGACGAGGCCGCGCGCGAGTACTTTCGAGAGCAGATCCTCAAGCGGCCTTCGCTGCGGGGGTTACGTGATTGGGTCGCGCAGGAGCTCGAGCGCGCCAGTGAGGCGAGCCGTCCCGGCACGGAAGTGGTGCTCGACATGCTCGACCGCCTGATCGAGTCGAAGCCCATCTACCACTGCCATCAATGCGGGCTCCAGGGCAAAGTGTTGCATTGGCAATGCCCGAGCTGCCGCAACTGGAACACGGTCAAGCCGATCATCGGCATCGAAGGGGAATGACTTGGCGAGCGATCCCCGCGTCATCGTGGCCCTCGATTATGCTGAGCCAAAGGCCGCGAACGAGCTGATCGAGCGCCTCGATCCGAGCCTGTGCCGCCTCAAGGTCGGCAGCGAGCTATTCACACGCGCCGGGCCGGATTGGGTCGCGCATTGCATGGCGCGGGGCTTCGACGTGTTCCTCGACCTCAAATTCCACGACATCCCGCGCACCGCCGCCGCGGCGTGTCATGCCGCGACCGAGCTGGGGGTCTGGATGGTCAATGTCCATGCCCTGGGCGGGCGCCGGATGCTCGAGGCCGCCCGCTCGGCGGTGGACGACGCCCCAGGGCCGCGACCCTATCTGCTCGCGGTCACGGTGCTGACCAGTCTGGGCAAGCGTGACCTCGACGAGCTCGGTTTCACCGAGGGCCCCGCCTCGGTCGCCGGGCGCATGGCTCGCCTCGCCGCCGAGTCGGGCTGCGATGGCGTGGTGTGCTCGGCGCGCGAGGCCGAGGGCCTGCGCAGCCGCCACGGTCACGCCATGGTGCTGGTCACACCCGGGATCCGCCCGAGTATGGGCGGCGCCGACGACCAGCGCCGCACGCTCGAGCCGGAAGAGGCGGTGGCCGCTGGGGCCGATTACCTCGTGGTGGGCCGGCCGGTCACTGAGGCCCGTGACCCGGTCGCGGCGCTGACAGCGCTGACGGCTCGCGTGCCGCCGCGTAGCAGTTGAGCGCTGGCGAACCGCCGGCATGGTGTGAACCAGTTCACACGAGCGGCGCTGGCGCGGGCAGGTGCAGCTGCTACGATGCGACGAGATCTGTTGCGGAGACCGAAGGATCGATGCAGCTGCGGGTGTTGGGATGCAGCGGGGGCTTCGGCTTGGGGCTCCGGACAACGGCCTTTCTGGTCGACGACGATGTCCTCATCGACGCGGGCACGGGCGTGGGCGACCTGACCTACGACGAGATGCTGCGCATCGACCACGTGTTCATCACGCATTCGCACCTCGATCACGTCGCCAGCATCCCGCTGTTGGTCGACGCACTGCTCGACACCCGCGAGCAACCACTCGTGGTGCACGGACAGCAGGCGACCATCGACGCCTTGCGCCGCCATCTCTTCAATGACGAGATCTGGCCCGACTTCACGGCGCTACCGAACCCGGAATCGCCCGCGCTGCGCTTCGAGCCCATCGAAGCGGGCGAGATCCATTGGGTCGACGGGCGGCGCTTCGAGGCCATCGCGGTCGACCATACGGTGCCGGCGGTGGCGTATCACTGCTCCGACGGCGCCGGGGCGTTTTGCTTCTCCGGCGATACCAGCACCAACGACACGCTCTGGACGGCGCTCAACCGCGCCGGCGCCGTCGACATGCTGATCGGCGAGGTGGGCTTCCCCGATAGCGAGCACGAGCTCGCCGACTTGGCCAAGCACTACTGCCCCTTGTTGCTCGCCCATGACCTGGGCAAGCTGGAATCGCGCCCGCCCATCGCCGTCACCCACCTGAAGGCGGGCTCCGAGGACCAGACCATGGCCGAGCTGGAGGCCGCACTCCCGGACTACCGCGTCCATCGCCTTCAGGGAGGCGAGTCCTTCCGGCTATAATGCATCGCCTAACCGCCAGCGGTTAGGCGGCGGTCGCCGACGCCACACAATGACCCCATCGCCACGCGCGCGAAGGAGCTTTCCGCCTTGTTCGACAATCTGTCCGAACGCCTGGGCCGTACGCTGCAGAATCTGCGGGGGCAGGGCCGCCTCACCGAGGGCAACATCCGCGACACCATGCGCGAGATCCGCATGGCGTTGCTCGAGGCGGACGTCGCGCTCCCCGTGGTCAAGGAATTCGTCGAGCGCGCGCGCCAGCGGGCGCTGGGCAAGGAGG
>CAYTWS010000227.1:0-3999 GCA_964442145.1 uncultured Ectothiorhodospiraceae bacterium
GCTGGAGGCGAGCTCGGGGCGCGCGCGGGCGTTCCTGTTTTGGCAGGTCGTCGCTCTGGTGCCCGTCACCTTCGCCCTGGTGGGGCTTTTCAGCTGGCTGATCCTGCGCCCGATTCGGCATTTGGGGCGCGCTATTCGCAGCCTGGGGGCGATCGAGCCGGCCCGACCCATCGTCGTTGGCGGCCCGCCCGAGATCCGGGCCCTGGGCGACGAGCTCGAGCGCTTGCGCATCCGTCTGGAGCGCTCGGAGGCCGAGAAGGCGCGCTTCCTGCGCCACATGTCGCATGAGCTCAAGACGCCGCTGGCGGCGATTCGCGAGGGCACCGAGCTGCTCGCCGATGGCTCGGTAGCCGCCGGTAGCACCGACCACCACGAGGTCGTCGACATCCTGCGGCGCTCGAGTGTCGAGCTGCAGCAGCTCATCGAGAACCTGCTCGTGCTCAGCGCCCGCGAGCGCGCCCACGCGGCCGAGGCCATCGACCTAGGAGCGTTGTTCGACGAGGCGCTGCAGCGCCACCACACGGCCCGCCTACGCAAGGGGCTGGGGATCGATCGCGGGGTCGACTCGGTGTCGTTCTATGGGCTGCGCCCGCTCGTGCAGAGCGCGTTGTCGAATTTGATCGGCAATGCCGTGCGGTTCTCGCCCGAGGGGGGTAGCTTGTATCTACGCGGCTATCGCCAGGGCCAATGGATCGTGATCGAGGTGGCCGACGAGGGCCCCGGTATCCCCGAGGCGGATCGCCCGCACATATTCGAGCCGTTCGCCCAAGGGACGCAGCCGGCGGGGATGGCCGCCCGGGGGACGGGGGTTGGCTTGTCGGTCGTGCGCGATTGTGCCCGAGCGCACGAGGGCTACGTCGAGGTCGTCGACGAGGGCTTCGCTGGGGCCCATCTGCGCATGGTGCTGCAGGCGCAACGGCCGCCGGCGGCCGAGGAGACGCTATGAGCACGAGGGTTGGGATCGCTTTGTTGCTGTTGGCGCTTGTGTCCGGCTGCAGCACCCTGGAGCCGCGCTCGGCCTCGCCCGAGCCCGAGCCGGAGTCGCAGCGCCGCGAGCTCGCTGTGGAGATGCTCGCCTTCGTCGATCGCCTGGGCGGCGCCGATGCCGACGAGCTAACCGGCATGGGCGAGCGCTTGCGCATCGCAGCCGATCAGCAGGCCTCGGTCGAGGCCCGGCTGCGCTATGCCTACTGGCGCGCGACCCCGGGGCACCCGGGCTTCGACCCACAGCGCGCCCGGCGGCGCCTCGAAGGCGTCCTAGCCGACACCGACGGCGAGCTGGCTCCGCCCGTGCGGGCCTTGGCGCGGCTGCAGCTACGCCATCTGCGCCAAGCGCGCGCGTGGCGCAGCCGGCATGCCGAGCTTCGTCGCGAGAACGAGCAGCTACGCCAAAAGCTCCAGGAGCTGACGAATCTCGAGCGCCGGATGGGATCGGATCGATGAGCGCGCGCACGCCGCGTCTACTGGTCGTCGACGACGATCCGTCGTTGCTGCGCCTGCTCCATATGCGCTTGAGCTCGGCGGGCTATCGGGTCGAGACCGCCGAGTCCGCGCAGACCGCGCTGGCATCGGTGGAGCGCGAGATCCCCGATCTCGTGATTACCGATCTCAAGATGGATGGCATGGATGGCCATGGGCTGCTGGCGACACTGCAGCAGCGCCATCCCGCCATGCCGGTGCTGCTTTTGACCGCTCACGGGACCATCCCGGATGCGGTGCATGCCACCCAGAGCGGGGCGTTCGCGTTCTTGACCAAGCCGGTCGACCGTGACGCGCTGCTCCACGAGATCGAGCGGGCCCTGAGCGTGAGCGCCCCATACGAGGTACCGGCCGACTGGTGTGCCGGCATCACCACGCGTAGTCCCCGTATGGAGGAGCTCCTGGGCCAGGCCAAGCGTGTCGCCCAGACCACGACCAGTGTCTTGCTCGAGGGCGAGAGCGGCTCGGGCAAGGAGGTGCTCGCGCGCGCGATCCATCGTGCCAGCCCGCGCCGCGATGGCCCGTTCGTCGCGCTCAATTGCGGGGCCCTGCCCGAGGGCCTGCTCGAGTCCGAGCTCATGGGCCACGAGAAGGGCGCGTTCACGGGGGCTCAGCATGCGCACACGGGCCTGATCCGCAGCGCCCACGGGGGCACGCTGTTGCTCGACGAGATCGGCGACATGCCGCTGGCGCTACAGGTCAAGCTCCTGCGGGTCCTCCAGGAGCGCCGCGTGCGCCCGGTCGGCGGCACGCGCGACTTCGCGGTCGACATCCGGCTCATCTCGGCGAGCCACCGCGATCTCGAGCGCGCCGTCGCCGAGGGTTGTTTCCGCGAGGACTTGTTCTACCGTCTCAACGTCGTCCGCCTGCGCATCCCGGCGCTCGCCGAGCGCCGCGAGGACATCCCGCCATTGATCCAGCACCAGCTGCGCGCCCTGGCCGAGCGCGACCGGATCCGCACGCCCGTCTATGCCCCCGAGGCACTCGAGCTCATGGTCGGGGCCGAATGGCCGGGCAACGTGCGCCAGCTATTGAACACGGTCGAGCAGCACGTGGCGCTCGCCCCGGGCGCGGTGATCAGCGCCGAGCAGGTGCGCCAGAGCCTCGGCGATCAGGCGGCGCATCTGCCCTCGATCGCCGAGGCCCGCGCGGCGTTCACGCGCGACTACCTCGTGCGCCTGCTCAAGATCAGCGAGGGCAACGTCAGCGAGGCCGCCCGTCTGGCCCAGCGCAACCGCTCCGAGTTCTACAAGCTCCTCGCCCGGCACGAGGTCGACGCAAGCGAGTTCAAACCCTCATCACAAGCCTGAGCCCTCGTCGCCACGTCAAGGGCCTGGGCGTCCCCCTGTTGCCGCTGGGCAACAGCACAAATCGTTTTTGTCCAAGGACTTAGCCACTGCCTGCGCCTGGGTGTCGCTGTGCGGCGACAGTCTAACCGGCCGCAAACGGGCGAGCACCTCGGAGCGGTGCCCAAGCCGGCACCGATGGGATTGTAACTAGTTGATAAAAGGGAATTGTTTGTTTTGGCACGGAAATCGCTAATGACGAGACAGCGGCGCGCTCAGCCGCTCGGACTTGCGTTGGGAGGGGACAGAAGTGAAGGCCGCAGCCACAACCATGCTCGCCGGCTTCGCCCTGATCGCGGGCGCCCTGTTGGCCGCGGCGGCCGGCGTCGGCCAAGACCCGGATGCCGCGGCGCGGTTCAACCAATACGACCGCAACGGCGATGGGGTCGTCTCCGAGGCGGAGGCCGAGGCGGTGAGTGCGGGTCTCCTCACGCATTTCGCGAAGTTCGATCGCAACGGCGACGGCGTGCTCTCGTTCGGCGAGTTCCGGGGGCAGAGCGAGCGCGCGTCGGCTACGGAGTGACATGCGGATCAGCGGGCGGCTGACCGACCGTCGTCGCCCCAACCGAGCCCCCTCTGGCTCTGGCCTGAACTCCCCTGGTCGCGGTCCGCACCCGCGGCTATCAGGCCAGCCTTTGTTGCCCCGCTCCGGCGGGGCTTTTTTTTGCCTGCGCGGCGGCGCGGGCCGGCGCTATTTTTCGCTGGCGGTGCGTGATAGCTTACTCGGCCGAAGCGTGTGTCTCGACCGCGATTGCCCGCCCGACGAAGGACCCAGTAGCTGCCATGGCGACCCCGGAACGCTTGACCAGCGCCGAAGCCAGCGGCGACGAAGAGGCCGTCGACCGGGCGATTCGCCCGCGCGCGCTGACCGAGTACCTGGGCCAGCCCGCGGTCCACGAGCAGCTCGGCATCTTCGTCACCGCGGCCCGCGAGCGCGGCGAGCCCCTCGATCACGTGCTGATCTTCGGACCGCCGGGCCTGGGCAAGACCACGCTGGCGTCGATCATCGCCGCGGAGATGGGGACCAACCTGCGCCAGACCGCGGGCCCCGTGCTCGAACGGCCCGGCGACTTGGCGGCATTGTTGACCAATATCGAGCCCCACGACGTGGTCTTCGTCGACGAGATCCATCGCTTGTCGCCCGTCGTCGAGGAGGTGCTCTACCCGGCGATGG
>CAYTWS010000228.1:0-3995 GCA_964442145.1 uncultured Ectothiorhodospiraceae bacterium
TCGCCTACCACGTCGCCTTGCTCAAAGGCACCGACGTCGACAAGCCGCGCAACCTGGCCAAGTCGGTGACCGTGGAATGATGCCCTGACCCGATCGGCCCGGCCGCCATTCGTTGGCCCCGGGGCTGTGCTGACCTCACCTACGGCGCATTCGTTGATGCCCCGCCGCGTACCGCCTGCGGCCCGGCTTGCGTGCCCTTTCGTGCGCAAACGCACCGACCGGCGAGGTGATCCGTTGTACGCTCCGCTACAGATTCGGCTAGCCGATGGACTGCGATGGCAGCGGTACCGGGGAGTCGCGTCCCAGTCCCCTGTAGACTGGGGCTGAGCCGCTCGCGACAGGGCCCTGACCCGCCGCTCGCCGGCGGGCGATCGCGCCCGACCGAGCCCGCTCGAAGGGACCATCGCGGACGCAAGGACATGCGCTCATGAGGCCTCCAGCACAGCACCCCATCCAGTCACCGCCGGCCGTCGCCGTCCTGTTGATCGAGGGCGATGCGCACGGCGCGGCCGAGGTCGAGCGCGTGCTCGCGGCTTCCGATGAAGGCGAGTTCCGCATCGAATGGGTGACTCGACTAGCCACCGCCGTCGAGCGCCTCGACGACAGCGTTTTCGACGTCGTCCTCGTGGGCAGCGAGGTCGCGGATGCCGACAGCGCCAGCGTATTCGAACGCATCCGTGCAACCAAGCTCGATGCCTTGCTACTGCCGTTGATCGACACCTCGCCCGAGCCGCCTCCGAGCAACAGCCGCGCCCAGCTCGCACGCGGGAAGTACATCACGGTCGGCCATTGGCTGCCGCACACACTGCGCTATGTGACGCAGCGCAAGCTAGCGGAGGCAGCCCGCCACGCGGCCGAGGAGGTGCTGTTCGAGGAGAAAGAGCGCGCCCGGGTGACGTTGAGCTCGATCGGCGACGCCGTGCTCGTCACCAACATGCAGGGCAACATCACGTACCTCAATCCGATCGGCGAGCAATTGACCAGCTGGCGCGGCGACGACGCTGTCGGGCGGCCCCTAGCCGAGGTGTTCGCGATCTTCGATGGCGCCACGCGCGCCACGGCGGACAATCCGGCCGATCGGGCCATCCGCCAGGACCGCACGGTCGAGCTCGAGTCGAACGCCATCCTCAAGCGCTACGACGGCAGCGAGTGCGGTATCGAGGACTCGGCGGCTCCGATCCACGATCGTCATGGCCACGTCACAGGCGCGGTGATCGTGTTCCGCCACGTCAACCAATCCCAAACGGTCACGCGCAGGATGGCCCATCTGGCACGCCACGATACGCTCACGGGGCTGCCCAATCGCTTGGTGTTGCAGGAGCATCTCACCCTCGCGATCGAACAGGCCCAACACGACCGGCGGCAACTCGCGCTGGTGTTCGTCGACATCGACGATTTCAAACGGATCAACGACTCGCTCGGCCATTTGGCCGGGGATCAAGTATTGCAAGGTGTGGCCGCGCGCCTCAGCGGTGCACTGCGTACCAGCGACACCGTCTGCCGCATCGGTGGCGACGAATTCGTGGTGTTGCTACCCAATATCGACGATCCAGTCGACACCGAGTGCGTCCTCGACAAGCTACGCTCGGCCTTTGAGCAGCCCATGACCATCGACGACCGGGACCTGCCGGTGACGATTAGCTTGGGTGTCAGCCGCTATCCCGAGGAGGGTGAGACCATCAACGCCCTCCTCGCCCGCGCCGATAGCGCCATGTACGAGGCACGCGAGCGCTTACACTGGCTATCCAGGGCATGACGCGTAACACGGGCCGCGCGCTCGGCCGGTCACAGTCGTAGTCGCTGACAAGTGGCTCACGCGTGGCCTGACCGGACTGCGCCAGCACAAGGGTGGCGGCGTCAGTGGCGGTGCTGGTCGGCGACAACGACGCAGTTCCGCCCCGCACGCTTGGCTTGATACAGGGCGTTGTCGGCCGCGCGCGTGAGGCCTTGGCCGCTGGTGCCCGGCACGAGCTCGGCTACGCCCAGGCTGATCGTCAGCTCGACCCCATAGGGGAAGGGCTTGTGCGCGATGGTCTCGCGCAGTTTCTCGGCGAGTAGCCGCGCGCCCTCGGCGTTGGTCTCGGGCACGAGCACGGCGAATTCCTCGCCGCCCCAGCGCGACAGCACGTCACTGCCGCGTAGATAAGCGGGCAAGCGCCCGGCCAGCTCACGCAGTACTGCATCGCCGGCGGCGTGGCCGTGGCCGTGGCCGTGGCCGTCGTTGACGCGCTTGAAGTGGTCGATATCGAAGAGCACGAGGGAGACGGGGCGGCCGTAGCGCTCGGCCCGCTCGAGCTCGTAGTCGAGCAACCGTTCGAATTGTCCCCGGTTGTACAGGGACGTCAGGTGGTCATGCGTGGCCTCCCACTCGAGGCGGCGCTCGAGGCGCTTGTGCTCCGATAAATCATGGAATGACACCACGATACAGCCGCCACTGCCGTCGATCCCGGGCGAAACCGAGGCCGCCAGCCAAACCGACACCGTCCCGCCCCGCCGCCGGTCCAGCACACGGACTCGCCTTCCCAGCGCGTCCGTGATCCGCTCGGTGCTATAGACCAGCCGGAGGCTCCGGTCGCTTTCCCAGATGAACTCACCCACCGCCTGGACGACGCCGACGAATCGGTCGAGCTGCGTGCGCAGCTCCTGGGTGGTCAGCTGTAGGGACTGGTCCTTGCTCAGACCGTGACGCTCACGCACCGTGCGAAGCTCGTCCTCGAGCGTGTCCGACGACGGTGCAATCGACAGCACAACGTAGGGATCGCCCGCGAGCGTACGCTCGAGCTCGTGGACGCGCGCGCGGCAATAGGTGGCGAACGCCCAGGAGAATATGCCCGAGAGCTTGCCGGCGAGGAACGGTACCGCATAGTCGGGATCGACCGGCCAGAACAGGTTGAGCTCCCAGGGCCGGTCGATGCGCACGGCTGCTTGGGCGCGCTCCCAGTCGATCGTCTGCAGATCGAACACGCCCCAGCCCGCTCCGCTGACCGCGCGCCCCCAGTTCATGAAGCCCGACTCGAAGTCGCTCCCGAGGTGCTCGACCATGGCATGGTAGTCCTCGTACGTGCCCTTGGTGGACTCGTATGCGATCAACGCACTATAGAGGGGCTCGCCCAGGCTCTCGCGCAGTGGCTTGAGGATGGTCACCAGGGAGGGGTATTGCCAAAAGATCACGGCCTCTATGCCGAAGAAGGTGAAGCCTTCGCCTCCTTCGTGCCACTCGATGGGCACTTGATTGACCGTGATACTTTGACTCATGTGCCGCTATCACCTCTTATCGATTGTGGCTCTCGCGCAACGGCCACGCGCGATCCGGTGCAGTCGCACGGTCGAGCGTGCGGTGTCGCCCCTGTTCCCGCCCATTACCGATCGGTAGGCCGCCTTGTGTTGCCCTCCTACGCGCCCAGACACCCCGGGCGTTGGAACAGCGCTGCCTCGAGTGCGGGCTTAGCCGGGAATCCCCTGTCGCCCCAGGCGGGTCGGCTCGCGAGCCCGATCCGTTGCGCCCGACGCGGCCCCGTCCGGGCCCCCGGCGCCGCCGCGCAGGCGCGGCCGTTTCCGTCGATGCGCTAAAGCGGCTACATTCGACCGTCACGGATAGGTCGAAAAGGAGTCCGCCATGCACGCCGAAAAACCCGCCGATTTCCCCTACGAATCGCACTCCGTCGAGGTGCTCGGTGCGCGGATGCACTACGTCGAGCACGGCGCAGGAGATCCGGTCCTCTTCCTCCACGGTCAGCCGACGTGGTCGTATCTGTGGCGCCACGTCCTGCCCGAGCTGGAGGGCAAGGGCCGTCTCATCGCACCCGACTTGATCGGCTACGGATTGTCGGAGCGGCCCGCGCTCGATTACGAGATCGAGGACCACGTTCGCTACCTCGATGCCTTCATCGAGGCGCTCGGGCTCGATCGACTGACCCTCGTGGGCCACGACTGGGGCTCGTTCTTCGCCTTCCACTACGCCTACCGCCATCCCGAGCGTATCAAGGGACTGGCGT
>CAYTWS010000229.1:0-3994 GCA_964442145.1 uncultured Ectothiorhodospiraceae bacterium
TTCGCGGCCCTGTTCTATCTGCCGCGGCTGTTCGTCTACCACGCCCAGCTCGACGACGGCGACCAACGCGGCCACGAGCGCTTCTGCACCATGGAGCGCAAGCTCTTCCGCGGGATCATGACGCCGGCCGCCGTCCTGACGGTCCTGACCGGTCTGGCGCTGATGGTGGGCTACGGCGCGGTCGTGGCGCAGTGGGGCTGGCTACACGCCAAGCTCGTCGTCGTCGCCGCCCTGATCGGCTACCACGTCTGGTGCGGCTTCCTGCTGCGCGACTTCGCCCGCGGCGCCAACCGCCACGACCACGTCTGGTACCGCCTGTTCAACGAGGCCCCCACCCTGGCGCTCGTGGCGATCGTGATCCTGGCCGTGGTGCGGCCGTTTTGAACCACGAATGTAGAACCACGAATGAACGTTACTTGCCGGCGCGGATGAGGCCGCCGATGCCGGCGCGCTCGATCTCGTCGACGACGGCCTGGCGCACGCTGCGCCCGTCCTCCATCTCGAGCACCCGCTGCAGGATCTGCTGGGCGTGCTCCTGGGAGAACGAGCGGATCACCCATTTGATCCGCAGCAGACTGCCCGCGCTCATCGACAGGCTGTCGATGCCCATGCCGAGCAATAGCACCGCGCCCAGCGGGTCGCCGGCGAACTCACCGCAGATGCTGACCGACTTGCCGTGGCGGCTAGCGCCGCGCTTGATATCGACGAGCGCGTGCAGCACGGCCGGATGGAGGCTGTCGTACATCTGCGCCACACGCTCGTTGTTGCGATCGACGGCGAGCAGATACTGGGTGAGGTCGTTGGTGCCGACCGATATGAAGTCGACGCGCCGGGCGATGGCCTCGATCTGATAGACCGCCGCCGGCACCTCGATCATCACGCCGACCTGCGGCAGCGGGATATCGAGGCCCTCGTCGAGGAGCTCGCGGTGCGCCCGCTGCAGCAGGGCCATCGCTTTTTGGAGCTCCTCGAGGCGCGAGATCATCGGCAACATGATGCTCAAGTTGCCCAGACCCTCATTGGCCCGCAGCATCGCCCGGACCTGGGTCAAAAAGATCTCGGGGTGATCCAGCGTCACCCGGATACCGCGCCAGCCCAGGAAGGGGTTGTCCTCGTCCACCGAGAAGTACGGCAGCATCTTGTCGCCGCCGATATCGA
Organism: uncultured Ectothiorhodospiraceae bacterium; assembly: GCA_964442145.1. Lineage (GTDB taxonomy): Bacteria > Pseudomonadota > Gammaproteobacteria > XJ16 > Halofilaceae > Halofilum. The sequence goes on from CAYTWS010000229.1 coordinate 1,159, forward strand.
GTGTGCGCAGGATACACGGCGCCGGGGCGAAGGCCTCCAAGGGGCGCCGATAGATCTGGAGCTGCTCCTCCTCGCCCGGGAACCGGTCGCGAACCTGAAACGGCATCTCCGTGCGGTAGAGACCAAGCCCGTCGGCGACCTCGATCAGCGCCGGGCTGATCTCCGCTTGCAGCCCCGTATTGGCGAACAGGTGGATGCGGTGGCCGTCGGTGGTGACCGAGTCGAGGTCCTTGAGCGACTCCAGGTGCTCGCTGAGCTCGCGCTCCTCGTGCGCCAGCCGGACGAACTCCTCCTTGATGTCGTCGTCGGGCTGGACGAACACCCAGCCGAGGTAGCCATCGACGATCAGCTCCTTGCCCTCGAGCTGCGCGATCGGCAGATCGCTGGCGCCCATGACCGTGGGGATGCCCAGCGCGCGCGCGAGGATGGCTACGTGGGACGACCCCGAGCCCCGCATCGAGACCACACCGGCGAGCTTCTCATGGGGGACTTCGGCGATCTGGGCGGCACTCACCTCGTGGCCCGCGAGGATCGTGCGCGCGGGGTATTCCGTGGGCCGGTCGCTGTCATAGGTCGAGAGCTTGACCAGGATGCGCCGTCCCAGGTCGCGGATATCGCTGGCGCGATCGGCGAGATAGGGATCCTCCATCTCTTGGAATTGGCGCACGTGGGCACGGATCGTCTCGCGCAGCCCCGCGGGCGCCCAGTAGCCGCCACGGATGACACGCTCGGCTTCCTCCCAGAGCGATTCCCCCTCCAGGATCATGATGTAGACATCGAACAGCGCCCGCTCTTCCTCGGGCAGCACCGAGCGCATGTCCTCGGAAAGGGCGCGGATATCCTGCTTGGTCGCCTCGATGGCCTCGCCGAGGCGTTGGAGCTCGCGTTCGGGGTCGTCGGTGCGGCGATTGGGGATGTCGTCGACGGCCGAGGGCGAGTAGGCGACCACGCATTCGCCGATACCGACGCCCAGTGCGCCCGACAGCCCCTTGACGATGCCGGCGCCGCCGGCCTGACCGCTTTGGACCTGGAACGCCTCCTCGCCGACGACCGCATGCATGATGCTGGCGGCCAGCTGGGCGGCGAGCGTGACCAGGAACGTCACCGCCTCCTCGCCGAAACGCCGCCCCTCGTGCTGCGATACGACGAGCACCCCGAGCACGCGGCTCTGGTGGATGATGGGCACACCGAGGAACGTCTCGTATTCCTGCTCGGCGTAGACATCGGAGCGGAGATAGCGCGGATGGCTGGTGGCGCGCTCGAGGTTGAGCGGCTCGGCTCGCTGGGCAACCAGCCCGACCAAACCCTCCTCAGGGGCGAGGGTGAGCCGGCCGATCGCCTCGGGGTTCACGCCCTTGCCGGCCCGGAGAATCAAGCGCTGGGGGCCATCCTCGAGCTGGGTTAGATAGACCGCGCAAGCATCGACGCCCAGTGTCGCGTAGACCCGCCGCACAATAATGTCGAGCGCCCCGTCCAACCCGGGCGAGGCCGCGACTTCCTGTACGATGCGGCGTAGCGTCGACAGCATGCGAGGTGTCCCCCGAGGCAGTGGTGACCCAGAGCGCCGGCGACGCGCCCGCCAGCGCCCTTAGCCCACCCTAACGGCGCCCGGCCGCGGTTCGGGTTACGTCACCACCCGCTGCCGCCGATACCGCGGGCGCGAGCTCGCGCAACGCCTGGCGATAGACCTGGCGCTTGAAGAAGATGACGGCGTCGGGCGGGTACCAGTAGTCGACCCAACGCCAATCGTCGAACTCGGGATGGCCACTGCGGTGGAGATCGATGGCCGACTCGTCCGCCACCAATCGAAGCGCGAACCAGCGCTGCTTTTGGCCGATGCAGACGGGCCGCGAGCGCCGCCGCACGAAGCGTGCGGGCAGGCGGTAGCGCAGCCACCGCCGGGTCTGACCGAGGAGCTCGACATGCTCGGGCTGTAGTCCCGTCTCCTCCTCGAGCTCACGATACATCGCATCGATCGGGCTCTCCGATTGCCGCATGCCCCCTTGGGGGAACTGCCACGCGTTCTGGCCGGCTCGACGCGCCCAAAACAAACGCCCCTGAGAATTGGCCAGGATGATGCCAACGTTGGCCCTATATCCTTTTGAATCAATCACTTAGCGGTGTGCCGGGCAGCATCGGGTGCGCCAGCATTGTTCCATAATCCCGCCGGCCGCGCTACCGACGCCTTTGCTATAATCGCCCAGCTCAGCCGCTCGGGGACCCGGCTTGCGCCTGGCCATATTCGATCTCGACAACACGCTGCTGTGCGGCGACAGCGACCACTTGTGGGGCCAATTCCTCGCCGACAACGGCCTGGTCGACGGCGAGCACTACCGCCGCGAGAACGACCGTTTCCTGGCGGACTACGAGGCGGGCACGCTCGACATCCACGCCTTCCTGCGGTTCTCGCTGCAGGTGCTCGCCGCCCACGACCGGCGCGCGCTCGAGCGCCTGCGCGCGGCGTTCATCGAACAACGCGTCGCCCCGCTGATCGCGCCGGGCGCCCCCGCGCTGCTGGCGCGCCACCGCGATGCCGGCGATCACTTGATGATCCTCACCGCCACCAATCGCTTCGTCACGCAACCGATCGCGCAGCTGCTCGGCGTCGACAGCCTGGTTGCCACCGAGGTGGCCATGCGCGACGGGCAGTACACGGGGGAGCCGGAGGGCACGCCGTGTTTCCGCGAGGGCAAGATCACCCGGCTGCAGGCCTGGCTCGCCGAGCGCGACGAGCAGCCCCGCGAGACCACGTTCTATTCCGACTCGCGCAACGATCTGCCGCTGCTCGAGCGCGTCGAGCGCCCCGTCGCCGACGACCCCGACCCCGTGCTCGACG
>CAYTWS010000230.1:0-3954 GCA_964442145.1 uncultured Ectothiorhodospiraceae bacterium
AGACCGCCTCTGGGATCAAGTTGGCTCTCCAGTGGAAACAGAGGGCGCGAATCCAAGGCCACGAACACCCCGGCTCAAGTGGGCCCGCGGCGGTGGGGCAGTTCAACGATGACAATGGGGACGGCCAAATCAATGACGACGATATACCTGACGTCGTTATGCCGATGGGTTCGGGTAATAACAAAAACGACGACACACTGCTCGGTGTTTTCTCTGGAGAAGACGGCTCAGTCGTTTGGGCTCGCCATGATGTGGAGGTGTCGGCTCGGTCGACGCCGGCGATTGGCGATCTCGATGGAGATGGCGACAACGAAATTGTCGTAATCGGTTTTGAGGGCGGGAACCTCCTCCAGTTCGAGCAAGACGGCACATTGGCATGGAAGGTCGACTCGAACCAGCCCATTAAGGGGGGGAACGAGTGTCTCCCATGCGCCGGTGATCACTAATCTCGATCAGGCGGGCGAGGCGGAGATCGTGGTTGGCGCGAGCGCGTTCGACCATGAGGGTAACTTGCTGTGGGCGGGAGACAAGGACGCAGGAGACCCACACGATCGATTGTGGGGCTCGGTACCCGTCGCCGCCGATGTGCATCCGAATCGTGGCACCGAGATCAGCGCCGGACGCACGCTGTATGCCGCCAGCGGGGATGTCTTGTGGCACCGCCGCGATTTGCCAAGGGATGGCACAACCGCCGTGGGCAATTTCGATGACGACAGTTCCGCGGAGATCGTGCTCGTCGGCGAGGGGGATGTTGTGTTGCTCGAGCATACCGGTGAAACCATTTGGTGGACCGGAATCGGCACAAAGGGGCCCGGGGGGCCGCCCACGGTGGGCGACTTCGACAGCGACGGCGCACCTGAGGTCGGTGTCGCTGGCCGGAGCCGCTATGTGGTCTTCGAGACGAATGGAAGCGTGAAATGGAGCGTGTCCAACGACGATGGTAGTTCGGGAGCCACCGGTTCATCGCTTTTCGATTTCAACGCCGATGGCCGGGTGGAAGTGCTCTACGCCGACGAGCGGACGTTCCGGATCTTCGACGGTACGACGGGCCGGACCCTAACGTCGGTTCAGAATTCGTCGGTGACCAAGGTGGAATACCCGGTCGTGGCCGATATCGATGGAAGTGTCGGTGCCGAGATCATAGTCGGGTCGAATCCGAATCCCCACTCCGATGAGGTCGACGGCCTGCGCGTATTCGAGGCCGCGAACGGCCAGTGGGCCCCGACTCGTTCGATCTGGAACCAGCACAGCTACCACATCGACAACATCAAGGACGACGGCGCGATTCCGAAGTCCAAAGAGCCGTCTTGGAAGGGGCACAACACCTTCCGCCTCAATCGTTTCGTCAATGGGGACGTGTTGCGTCAGCCCGACCTGTCGGCATCGCGCCTTGAGCTCATAGACCGGGGCGCCGGTAAGCCGGCATCACTTCGTGTGCGCATTGGCAGTGCAGGGGCGGCGACGACGCAGTCGGAAGGTGAGGTGACGTTCTTCGACGGTTCGCCGGAGCGCGGCAACGTGCTCGGTACGGTCCGAGTGCCGAAGCTGGCACCGGGCGAATGGAGGGATGTCGAGCTCGATGGTATCGCGGTCGACGAGCTCTCGGGTGAGGATCTGTATGCGCGGGTCTCGACCGACGGGGGTCGCCCGGAGTGCCGCAGCGACAACAATGAAGCGCAGACACCGCCGGTGGCCGAGTCGCTGCTCGGCAGCGTAGCCGTATCGACGGATGCAGCGAGCTACCAGCCCGGGACGACGCCTCGGATCACCGGTACGGCCACCAACGAGGGGCGCTTCGCAGGTGCGTTCAGCATCGCCCTGCGCATCGAGGACCAAAGCGGCGCTGTAGTCACCGACCTGGGCCGAACCGATCTCGGCGAGCTCGCCTCGGGCGCCTCGGGCAGGGCGTCATCGCAGTGGAATACCGACGGCATCGTGGCGGGCGGCTACGAGGCGGTCGCGACCCTGTACGCTTCTGACGGTAGCGAGATCGATGCCGCGCGGACGCCGATCACCCTGCGGGCAGTCGAGCAAGGCGAAGCGCTGGGCCGCGTCGAAACGACGCTCGAGCGCGCGGTGTATCCGCCCGACAGCGAGATCCGTCTTCGCCAGTTGGTTCGTAACGTCACGCCCAATGCGGTGCTCGAAAACGCGCGCGTTGTCACCGTGCTCAGCGATCCCGATGGTGCCGAGCAGGCGCGCAGCGAGCGGTCTTTGGGTGACGTAGCGTCGGGCGGTACACGCCAGTTCCGCGTGGCCGAGTTGCTCTCATCGGCGGCCACCGGCGAGTGGACGGTGGCGACGCAACTCGTCGCCAGCGACAACACGGTCCTCGACGAGACCGAGGCCACCTTCGACGTCGAGGCGCGGCCCTCGGCGCGCCTCGAGGGCACGGTAGCGACCGACGAGGACGAGGTGGATCTCGGCCGGAGCCTGACCTGCACCGACACCATCGAGAATCCGCTCGACCGTGCGGCCAATGACGTCGCCGTGCGGCGCCTGGTGCTCAACCGGACGAGCTCGGAGGCGGCAGCGGTCGTGCGCGAGCGCATCGATGTCGGTGCCGGCGCAAGCCGTGTCTCGAGCCACGGCTTCAGCAGCGCCGGTTTCGAGCCGGGCGACTTCGCCTGTGCCCTCCAGGTCCGCTCGGGCGATGACTGGCGCACGCTCGACACGGCCGAGTTCAAGGTCACCGAGCCGCCGATCGATATCGACACGACGGTCGTTCGCGGCGAGCGCGGGCGGCTCCTGGTGCTCATCGATCCGAGTGATTCCAAGGGCGACGGCCACCAGGGCGATGATCCCCTCGGTCCCAAGGGCACGCCGGGGGCGAAGGCCCAGCGCGAGTGGCTCACGCAGCGCCTCGACGAGGCCGGTTGGTCCTACACGGTCGTCACCAGCGGCAAGGACTTCGCCCGCGAGCTGGGCAGCGGCGAGTACGCGGTGGTCGCACTGTTGCACGAACGCGTGAAGCTCGCGGAAAAGGTCCAGCGTGAGCTGGTCGGGCGGGTCGAAGAGAATGGGATAGGCCTCTTCAGCGCGGGTATCCACGACCGGCGCAATGGCCGCGTCGAGGCGGCTTTGGGGCTCAAGAGCAAGGGCAAGCTGCCTCATGCCGACGGGCTACGCCTGTTCGACTCGAAGGTCGCCACGGCCGACGAGCTCGACTTCGCGGTCAGCGACAGCAAGCCCATCTGGCTCGACCTCGAAGGCGCCCGCAGCCTGGGCGAGTACACCACAACGAAGCCGAATGCGACCCGAGGCAAGGGCAAAGGCGGCAAGCCCGACAAGGGCAATGGCGCCGGCAAAGGCAAAGGTAAAGGCAACGGCTCGGGTAAGGGCGGCGGCGGTGGCCCGCCGAACAAGACCACGGCCTTGAGCTACTTCAAGCCAGGCCAGGGCCGTTCCATCGGCGCCGGCTTCGATCTGCTGATGCAGGGCACCGCGGCCGGTGACGCCAACCGCTACAGTGAGCTGTTGATCGACGCATTGGCCCAACTCCAGCCAGATCCGCTCGTGCCACGCACGGGCTTCGGTTGGCCGGTACGGGTGAAGCTCGAAAACCTCGGTATCCCGACGCCGGGCCGCGTGGTTCCGGTCGTACCGGATCCAGTGACCGTGGTCGACGCCGGCAAGGGGGTCGTCACCGACGCCGGCGACGTCGTTTGGCCGTTCGAGCTGGCCGCCGACGGCGAGGCCGAGGCGACGTTCTGGGTTCGCTTGCCCGGCGAGCCGGGGCCGGTGACGTTCACCGCGATCGTTGAGACCGGCACGGCGCCGCAAGGCAATGTGCACGAGCGTTTGCGCTACACGGTGGACGTACTAGCCAGCCCGTGAGGGTGGGCGCTTGGGGGAGTGAACTACCAAAAAGGGGGCCATCCCGACGGCACGAGTTATTGTCAGAAGTGGTGTATGGCGGGATTTGAATGAAGGCGGCGTATCCGGCTGGAATGG
>CAYTWS010000231.1:0-3949 GCA_964442145.1 uncultured Ectothiorhodospiraceae bacterium
TCGAGACGAGATCGACATCGTAGATCGACATCGCGATGAACAGCAGGATGAAGCCGGCGCTGATGCCCAGCACCCAGGGATCACCCAGTGTGGCGTTCATACCTATGCGCGATGTCGTATTCGCACTCGTAGCTCCTGCATTATTGCTCATGGCTATTCCCCGTTTGGGTTCCCCGTATACACGGTTGGTCAGTTAGCCGGCTGCAGCGCCTCGTCGAAGAAGCGCAGCCAGTTGCCCCCCATGATCCGCTCGACCTCCGCCTCATCGAATCCGCGCTCGCGCAGCGCGGCTGCGATGTTGGGGAAATCGGCCGCGGTCCGGAACCACGGCAGCGGATCCGGCCAGGCCGGCTCTTCGGCCGACCCTTCCCCGTAGTCCATTGCCTTGGACCAGCGGCCGTTGCGCATCCACTGCAAGATCGATACCGGCTGGTCCTTGCACAAATCGGTACCGATACCGAGATGCTCGGTCCCCATCACATCTGCGCTCCGGGCGATCATCTCGGTGAACTCCTCGATGGTCGTCTCCGACCCACGGCTCAGATGGAACGGGTAGCACGAGAACCCCATCAGACCGCCGCTGTCGGCGAGCGCGCGCATGACACGCTCGGATTTGTTGCGGCTGGTCGCATGATAGAACTGAGGATTCGCGTGCGAGACGACGATGGGCCGCTCGGATAGGCGGATCGCCTCGAGCGTGGAGTACTCGGCGCTGTGCGACATGTCGATAACCATGCCCACCCGATTCATCTCCTGGATGACCTGGCGGCCGAAGCGCGTGATCCCGGCGTCCTCGCGCTCGAAGCAGCCCGTGCAGATCAGCGTTTGATTGTTGTAGGACAGCTGCATCACATGGACGTTGAGCTGCTTGAGCAGTGCGACCATGTCGATATCGCCTTCGATCGGGGAGCAGTTCTGTAGACCGAAGATGATGCCGGTGCGCCCGCTGTCGCGGGCTCGGCGGATATCGTCGCCGTCGGTCACCGGCAGGATGAGGTCGCTGTGGGCCTCGAAGTGGCGATTCCAGTGGCCCAGATTGGTCAGCAGCTCGCGCGCGTTCTCCCAGTAGGCGACGGTGACGTGCACCGCGTCGAGGCCACCGGCGCGCATTTGCTCGAAGATCGAGCGGCTCCAGTTGGAATACTGGAGCCCATCGATGACGGCCGTATCAGTCGCCATAGTGCGGCCTCACATTGCCCGCATGTAGGTCGTCTTCACCTCCGTGTAGAACTCGCGTGCGTATTGCCCCTGCTCGCGCGGCCCGTAGCTCGACTCGTTGCGGCCGCCGAACGGGACATGGTAGTCCGTTCCCGCCGTCGGCAGATTGATCATGACGCAACCGAACTTCGCGTTGCGCTTGAAGTGCATCGCCGGGCCCAACGAGCGCGTGACCACGCCGCAGGTCAGGCCGAAGCGCGTGTCGTTGACCGCCTCCAATGCGGCCTCGTAATCGGCGACCTTCTGCACGCAACAAATGGGCGCGAACATCTCCTCCTGATTGATCGTCATGCGATTGTGCGTGTCGGTGAACAGCGTGGGCTGGAGGAAATAGCCCGGCGTGTCGCCCTCGATCCGCTCGCCGCCGAACGCGAGCGTCGCCCCTTCGGACTTGGCCTTGTCGATCCAGGCGAGATCCTGCTCGAGCTGGTTGGCGTCGACCACGGGCCCCACCTCCGTGCCCTCGCCCAGGGCGTGGCCCACCTTGGCACGGCCGAGGCGCTCGACCATCGCCTCGACGAAGCGGTCATGGATGCCCTCGGTGACGATGATCCGCGACGAGGCGGTGCACTTCTGCCCCGTGCCCGAATAGCCGCCGGCGAAGGCACACTGCACCGCCGTCTCGATATCGGCGTCGTCGAGCACGACCAGGGCGTTCTTCGAGCCCATCTCCATCTGGACTTTCGTGAGGTTCTGCATCGCCCGAGCGCCGACCTGCTTGCCGGTCTCGACGGAGCCGGTGAAGGTCAGAGCGTCGACGTCGGGCGAGCCCACCAGGGCGTTGCCGACCGTGCGGCCGGAGCCCATCACCAGGTTGAAGGTGCCTGCGGGCAGGTCGTGGCGATCGATGATCTCGGCGAGCGCGTGCGCGCTCGCCGGCACGAGGTTGGCGGGCTTCCAGACGACGGCGTTGCCGAACGCCAGGGCCGGCGCGATCTTCCACACGGGGGTGGCCATGGGGAAGTTCCAGGGCGAGATCACGCCCACCACGCCCATGGGCTCGCGCCATGTCTCGACCTCGATACCGGGGCGCACCGAATCGGCCGCATCACCGATCTGGCGGTGGACCTCGGCGGCGTAGTAGTGGAAGAACTGACCGGCGCGGTAGACCTCACCCTTGCCTTCGGCGAAGGGCTTGCCCTCCTCACGGGCGAGCTCGCGGCCGAGCTCGTCGGCGCGGCTCATCAGCTCGGAGCCGATCGACAGCAAGGCCTTGTAGCGGTGCTCGAGGCCGCTGGCATACCAGCTCGGCTGGGCCGCCTTGGCGCCCGCGATCGCATCGAGGGTATCCTGTTCACTCGCCTGGGCGTATTGCCCGACCACATCGTCGGTGTTCGAGGGATTGACGTTGGCGACGGTCGATTGGCCTTCGCGCCATGATCCGCCGATCAGATTGGGAAAGCTGTCTCCTGGCATAGGTCCTCCGCATTCGCTATCAGGCATGCTAGATTATCGGCATAACAAGTACAATTAATTGGAAAAATACGATATCGAATGGAATTTATCGAGGGGGCGTTATGCTGCCGGACGTCAAGCTGCAACAACTGCGCTATTTCGTTCTCGTTGCCGAGCTCAAGAGCTACCACGCGGCCGCCGAACGGGCCGCCCGTACCCAACCCGCAATCTCATTGGCCATCCGTGAGCTCGAGCACCGCCTGGGCGAGGCGCTGTTCGAGCGGGGCAACAAAACCGAGCTCACGCCATTCGGCGAGCATTGCTACCCACAAGCGAAATCCTTATTGGAGCACTACGGCCGGGTGGTGGGGCAGATGTCGATGGCCGCCGAGAAACGCATCGGGCAGGTGGCGTTCGCCTGCGTACCCTCGTTCGCGAGCCAGATGTTGCCGGGCATCCTCGAGGTTTTCAGCCAACGCCATCCCGACGTCCACATCAGTGTCGAGGACGACACCGCCTACAACGTCCAGCAGCGCGTCCTCAACGACCATGTCGATTTCGGCGTGGCGAGCCTGTGGAGCATCGACGCCAACCTCCACTTCGAGCCATTGCGCCAGGATCAGATGGGCCTCGTCTGCCGCCGGGATCATCCGCTGGCACAAGCCGAAGGCCCGCTCGAGTGGAGCGACCTGGAAGGCTACACCTTGATCACCAACGGCACCGTGCGCTTGCTCGACGGAACCCACGCGCACGAGGTGATGAGCCGCGCCAAATTCTCCGTGTCGAACGTGATCTCATTGCTCGCGATGCTGCGCGCGGGCATGGGTGTGACCGCATTGCCCCAGTTGGCGTTGGATCCGGCCGACGCCGAGCTCTGTTTCATCGGCCTGAGCAATCCGACGGTCCAACGCGAGCTGGGTATCCTGACACCGCGACGACACACCCTGTCGCCCGCTGCCAAGGCTTTGCGCGCCTGCATCCTGGAGCGCATGGGGATCGCCCCGGGACCGGAGTCGCACGCCGCACCCGCGGTCAATGCCAGCGATGAGGTCGGCTAAGCGCGCGCGTTGACGCTCCTCCGAGGCTGTCGTAACGTCCTGTCCATGGCGGATGTCATCGGCCCGCGCGATGCCATCATCGTAGTCGACGTGCAGTGCGACTTTTTCGCGGGCGGTGCCTATCCCGTACCCGATGCCGATGCCGTCCTGCCGGTGCTCAACCGCTGGTTGCGCTCCGCCAGCGACACGGGCGCCACCGTCGTCGCCGTGGTCGATCGCCATCCCGCGGATCATTGCAGCTTCTCCGACCAGGGTGGCGAATGGCCCATCCATTGCGT
>CAYTWS010000232.1:0-3945 GCA_964442145.1 uncultured Ectothiorhodospiraceae bacterium
GGCCTCGCGCGCGAAGCCGAACAGCTGGTGCGCATCCTCGCGCACGATCATGTGGGTGTAGAGCGTAACCTGGGCACCCACCTCGGGCAGCTCATAGAACGTCGACATCGGGGCCTCGAGCTCGTAGCCGACGCCGCCGACATCGACCAGCAGCTCGGGCGGCTGTTTCACCGCCAGTTGGCCCGTCAGCCGCCCGATCATTTCCACCGCACCGCACGCCGGCGCCGCGTCGTGCCCCGGGTCAGCGCCGGGCGTGTGCGCGCGTGCGCGTGGCACAAGGCGATCGCCAGGGCGTCGGCCGCATCCTCGGCAAGGGGCTCACTGGCCAGGCTCAGCAAGACACCGACCATATGCTGGACCTGATCCTTACGGGCCCCGCCGACGCCCACCACGGTTTGCTTGACCAGGCGCGCCGGGTACTCGGCGAGCGTGAGCTCGGCGTGCACGCCGGCACAGATGGCTGCCCCGCGGGCTTGGCCCAGCTTGAGCGCGGCCATGGGATTGCGCGCCAGGAATACCTCCTCGACGGCCATCTCGGCGGGCTCATGCTCGGCGACGACGCCGGCCAGATCTTGCTGGATACGTCCCAGGCGCGTCGGCAGCCCCTCCTTCTGGCCGGCGCGGATACAGCCGTGGGTGACGTAACGGCTGGTGCGGCCGTCGCTGTCGATGATCCCGTAGCCGGTCGTGACCGAGCCCGGATCGACCCCCAATATGCGCACGAAAGCGGCCACGAGCACGCGATCCAGTCGGGACGAGCCGGAGGCCGGCGCCTAGCCGGTCTCGGCCAGCGACTCATCCGGGAAGGTGGCGTTGGTGTAGATGTTCTGGACGTCGTCGACGTCGTCGAGCATGTCGAGGAGCTTGAGCGTCTTGTCCGCGTCCTCGCCGCTGACCGCGACATCGCGCAACGGGCGCATCGTGACCTCGGCCTGCTCGGGCTCGAGCGCCGCGGCGACCAGGGCATCGCGCACCGTGGCGAACTGCTCGGGCGCGACCAATACCTCCATCGAGCCGTCGTCGTTGGTGACGAGCTCGTCGGCGCCGGCCTCGATCGCCGCCTCCATCAACGCATCCTCGTCGGTGCCCGCGGGATACGTCAGCACGCCCGTGTACGAGAACAAAAACGCCACCGAGCCGTCCGTGCCCATCTTGCCGCCGTGCTTGGAGAACGCGTGGCGCACGTCGGCGACGGTGCGGTTGCGGTTATCGGTGACGCAATCGACCATCACCGCCACCCCGCCGGGCGCATAGCCCTCGAACCGGGCCTCCTCATAGGACTCGCCCTCGAGCTCGCCGGCGCCCTTCTGGCGCGCGCGCTCGACGTTGTCCTTGGGCATGTTGTTCGCAAACGCCTTGTCGATGGCCAGGCGCAGCCGCGGATTCCACTCGGGATCGGGGCTACCCTGGCGCGCGGCCACCATGATCTCGCGGCTCAAGCGCGAGAACATCTTGCTGCGCTTTTTGTCCTCGGCGGCCTTCTTGTGCTTGATGTTGGCCCACTTGCTGTGTCCCGCCATGGCGCGTCACCACCCGTCTCGGCCGTTCACTCCCAGTCGGACAGTCTAGCATCGCGGCCTATGTGGGGCACGGCGGCAAGCGGCCGCTGCGCAGGAAACCGATCACGCGCCAGGCGGCCCGTCGATCGGCGAGCAGCCCGACGTGGTTGGTCGCGACGGTCGCGCGCTGCGCGCCCGGCAGCGCCGTGTCGCGCACCGGCACGACGCCGTCGTTGGGCCGCGGCAGCGGGCCCGTCACTAGGCCTTGCCCACAGGCGACGGTGCCCGCCAACGCCGCCACGGGCACATCGCTCGGCCAAGCCGGCGCATCGCCGAAGATGCCGCGCTCCCGGGCCCGGCCCAGCGACCAGCCCAGCCCCCGGTGCTCGAGGCGCTCGGCCGCTAGCGCCCCGCGCATGGGGCTGCCGAGGACCACCGCGCGTCCCACCCGCCGGCGCGTGCGCTCGGCGAGCAGGTGCGCCAGGATGATGCCGCCGAGGCTGTGGCCCACGAGGTGCACCCAGCGCGCCTCGATCCGCGCGATGCGATCGGCGAGCCGCGCAGCGGCGTGCGCGGGCGGGGTCCGGGTCGAGCGATAGCCGAACAAGTGGGTGCGAAAGCCCGCGCCACGCAGCCGGTGCGCCAGCAGCGCCGTCTGGTACGGACCGACCCAGAGCCCGTGCACGACGACCACGGCGCACGTACTGGGCGGCTGCGGCAGCGAACGGATCGCGGCGCGGTTGGTCCACGAGCTCGCGCTCGCCGCCCCCGCCGGGATCGGTCGCCACGCCAGGCGCGTATGCTCGCGCGGATTGAGCCGGACCGTCGGGCGTCTCGGCAGCGCCAGGCGGAACTCGTGCTCGGTATTGGCCACCGCATCGGCGGGGTAGCGATGCCGCCAGGCGTCGGCGATGGCGAAATGGCGCCGGCGCCCGCAATCGACCAGGGCGGCAGGGTCCAGGCCCGTCTCCTCGACGAGCTCGCGCCGGGCCGCCTCCAGCGGCGTCTCGTCCCAGCGCAGGCTGCCCGTCACCGACTGCCAAAACCCGGGCACGTCGCGGCGCTCCAGTAGCAGCACCTCGTCGGGCGTATGCACCACCACGAGCACGGACTCGGGCCGCTTCTCGGTCACGGTGGGACACCCTGGGAGGCGACTCGGGTTGGGCGAGAAGCCAGCCCGGCCCGCGTCCCTGTGGGGGCATGTCGGGGACGTAGCCCGCCCTCGCCGGAGCGCAGCGGAGGTAATCGCGGCATGATCGGCGTCTCCTCCCTAATCGGGACCAGCCGAATCCCTCGGGCACCAGAACCACCGGGTCCGTCGCCCTTCGCCCTTCGCCCTTCGCCCGTCGTCGACCTATCCCTTGCGCAGACGAATCCCCAGCTCGCGCAGCTGGCCCTCGGTGACAGGCGCAGGCGCCTCGGTGAGCGGGCAGCTCGCCGACTGGGTCTTCGGGAAGGCCATGACGTCGCGGATCGACTGGCCGCCGGTCATGAGCATGACCAGGCGATCGAGGCCGAAGGCGATGCCGCCGTGCGGCGGTGCCCCATAGTCCAGAGCGTCCAGCAGGAAGCCGAACTGTTCACGCGCGGCCTCGGCGCCTATGCCCAGGACCTCGAGGGCGGCCTCTTGGAGGGCCCGGTCGTGGATACGGATGGAGCCACCGCCGACCTCGACGCCGTTGAGCACTAAGTCGTAGGCGCGCGACAGCGCCTGGCGTGGCTGGGCGCGCAGCGCCTCGGGGTCGTCGACCGCGGGCGCGGTGAACGGGTGGTGCAGCGGCGCCCAGTTCTGGGCCCGGTCGTCCCACTCGAACATGGGGAAATCGACCACCCAGAGCGGGCGCCAACCGGCCTCGATCAAGCCGCGATCGTGGCCGATGCGCAGGCGCAGGGCGCCCAGGGCATCGTTGACCACGCTCGCCTTGTCCGCACCGAAGAAGATCAGATCGCCGTCGCTCGCCGCGGTGTGCGTGAGGATGCCGTCGATGGCGTCGTCGGGCAGGAACTTGAGGATGGGCGACTGCAGGCCCTCGCGACCGCGGCCGGCGTCGTTGACCTTGATATAGGCCAGCCCCTTGGCGCCGTAGCGCCCGACGAACTCGGTGTAGTCGTCGATCTCGCGGCGCGTAAGCCGGGCGCCGCCGGGCACGCGCAGCGCGGCCACGCGGCCGTCGGGGTCGTTGGCCGCGTTGGCGAAGACGGAGAAATCGACGTCGTGCATCAGGCTCGCGAGCTCGACGAGCTCGAGCGGGATGCGCAGGTCGGGCTTGTCCGAGCCGAAGCGGTGCAGCGCCTCGGCATAGCTCATGCGCGGGAACGGATCGGGCAGCGCCGTGTCGAGGACATGGCCGAACAGGTCGCGCATCATGCGCTCGGTGACGGCCATGACGTCGCCCTCGCGCACGAACGCCATCTCCATGTCGAGCTGGGTGAACTCGGGCTGGCG
>CAYTWS010000233.1:0-3945 GCA_964442145.1 uncultured Ectothiorhodospiraceae bacterium
AAGCGCTCCCGGGTGGCGAGGATGCGCGGCACGGCCAGGACCTTGCCTTTGGGGTCCGAGCAACTGGTGAGGCCGGCTTGCCCCGCGCTCATCCCAAGGACGTCGCTGCTCAACTGGCGGTGCAGGAAGTCCGCGGCGTCGGGGCCGTCGACGGCCAACAACCCGGCAACCCCGAGCGGGAATCGGGCGCTGCCGTGCAAAACGGCCATCGCATCGGCGGTGGTGTCGGATACGCAGTCGTCCGTCATCTGATGGGACTCCGATTGCGCCAGGGGCTATACCCGCCCCGGACACAAAAAAGCATGCGAGCCGGCGTGGTACAAGGGTGCTCCCTGGAACTGGGGGGGACAGGGCGTGTCGTCAATGGCGCGGCCGGATCCGGCCTTGCCGCGGGCACCGGACGGATTGGGCGGGATAAGGCGATTGTTCCGTTTTTTTCCTTATGACCAGATCAGGATGGCGCAAAACGCCTCTAATACAAAGCGTTATCCTAGCAATGGGGCGGGGTCGCCGTGCCCTGTTTTGACATCGTGCGGGCCGCAGTCAACAATACATTGTCCTCGATGTGCCTGGGAGCACGCGCGGTGGAAGACCCCGAGCGCGACACCTCGACCGGCCCCGATGACGCGAGCGGGGCGCCGCAACAGGCGCGCGCCGGTGTACCGGCTGCGGACGTGGCGATTCGCCAGCCCGGTGTGGCGACGGCACAGCACGCGGCCGTTCGCGGTGGCGATGCCCCCACCGGCGAGACCGGCGGGCCCGCTGGGCCCGAGCCCACGCGCTATGGCGACTGGGAGCGCAACGGGCGCTGTACGGATTTTTGACGCAGCGTTTCGGTGTCGGCCGGCGCCCACGCCGGCGAGGGCGCTGTCGTGATCGGTGACCAAAGGGGAGGGATGAGACCGTGACGTCGGATCGACAGCGCCCGCTATCGCCACACCTCCAGGTTTATCGGCTACCGCTCAACGCGATTACCTCGATCACCCACCGCCTCACCGGCATCGTTCTGGCGTTGGGCGCGGTAGTGGTGGTGGCCTATCTCGTCGCCGCGGCCGCGGGCTCGCAGGCCTACGGGCCGGCCTACGATGTCGCCGCCAGCTGGGTCGGTCAGATCGTCCTGGTCGGCTTTACCTTGGCGCTCTACTACCACCTGTGCGCGGGCGTGCGCCACCTCGTCTGGGATGGGGGCTGGGGCTTCAGCCTGCGTGCGGCGCGCATCGGCTCCTGGGCGATCATCGTCGCCTCGCTGGTGTTGACGGGCGCGACCTGGGCGATCGCGTACGGCGTCGGAGGGGCATGACATGAGCTTGCGGACACCGCTGTCGGCCGCGCGCGGCCTGGGCTCCGCCAAGGAGGGGGTCGACCACTGGTGGAAACAGCGCTTGACCGCCGTCGCGCTGACGCCGCTGGGGCTATGGTTCGGCTTCTCGGTCGCGCTGATGGGGACGGCGGACTACTACACGGTGACCGCGTGGCTCGCGCATCCGGTCAACGCGGTGTTGATGGTGCTGGCGCTGGCGATCGGTTTCTGGCACGGCGCGCTCGGCTTGCAGGTCGTGATCGAGGACTACGTCGCCACGACCTGGAAGAAGATCGGCCTCATCGTGGCCGTTCAGCTGACCGCCCTCGTGCTGGCGTTGAGCGGGATCTTCGCGGTCCTCCAAATCGCGTTGGGAGTGTGACGGGATGAACGACGACTACACCATCGTCGATCACACCTACGACGTCGTCGTCGTCGGCGCGGGTGGTGCCGGTCTGCGCGCGACCCTGGGCATGGCCGAGATGGGCCTGTCCACCGCCTGCGTGACCAAGGTCTTCCCCACGCGCAGCCACACCGTCGCCGCCCAGGGCGGCATGAGCGCCGCGCTGGGCAACATGGGGGCGGATAGCTGGCAGTGGCACATGTACGACACGGTCAAGGGCTCGGACTGGCTCGGTGATCAGGACGCGATCGAGTACATGTGCCGCGAGGCGGTACCCGCCGTGATCGAGCTCGAGCACTCGGGCGTGCCGTTCTCGCGCACCGACGAGGGGCTGATCTATCAACGCCCGTTCGGCGGCATGACCACGCATTTCGGCAAGGGCACCGCGCAGCGCACCTGCGCCGCAGCCGACCGCACGGGCCATGCCATCCTGCATACGCTGTATCAGCGCTCACTGGCCGAGCAGGCGGAGTTCTTCATCGAGTACTTCGCCCTCGATCTGATCATGGAGGACGGCGTCTGCCGCGGCGTCGTCGCCTGGGATCTATCGACGGGCACGCTGCACCGTTTCAAGGCCCAAATGGTGGTGCTCGCGACGGGCGGCTACGGCCGCGCGTATTTCTCGTGCACGTCCGCGCATACCTGCACCGGCGATGGCAACGGCATGGTGCTGCGCGCGGGGCTGCCGCTACAGGACATGGAATTCGTGCAGTTCCACCCGACCGGGATCTACGGGGCCGGTTGCTTGATCACCGAGGGTGTGCGCGGCGAGGGCGGCTATCTCACCAACGCCGACGGCGAGCGCTTCATGGAGCGCTATGCGCCCAATGCGAAAGACCTCGCCTCGCGCGATGTGGTCAGCCGGGCCATGACCATCGAGATCCGCGAGGGCCGCGGTGTCGGCGCGGAGGCCGACCATATCCATCTCAATCTCCAGCACCTCGGCCCCGAGGTGATCAACGAGCGCCTGCCCGGTATCGCCGAGTCGGCCCGCATCTTCGCCGGCGTCGATGTGACCAAGGAGCCGATCCCGGTGATCCCGACGGTCCACTACAACATGGGCGGGATCCAGACCAACTACCGCGGCGAGGTCGTCACCCTCGACGGTGACGACCCCGATGCGGTCGTGCCGGGGCTCATGGCCATCGGCGAGGCGGCCTGCGTATCGGTCCATGGCGCCAACCGCCTGGGCTCGAATTCGCTTTTGGATATCGTCGTGTTCGGACGGGCGGCGGCCTATCGCGCCGCCGAGGTCGTCGAGCCCGGCGCCGCCCAACGCCCGTTCCAGGAGGGCGCGACCGACGCCATCGTGGAGCGCTTCGATCGGCTGCGCTACGCCGATGGGTCGACGCCGACGGCGACCATCCGCGATCGCATGCAGCGCACCATGCAATCGAACGCAGCCGTATTCCGAACGCAGGAGTTGCTCGACGAGGGCAGCGCGAAAATGCGCGAAGTCTATCGCTCGTTCCAGGACGTCAAGGTCACCGACCGCTCGCTGATCTGGAACACCGATCTCGTCGAGACCCTCGAGCTGGACAATCTGCTGGGATGCGCGGTGACCACGGTCGACTCGGCGCTCAATCGCCGCGAGAGCCGCGGCGGCCACGCGCGTGAGGACTACGGCGAGCGCGACGACGACCATTGGATGAAGCACACGCTGTGCTGGCTCGATCCGGACAAGGGCGAGACCCGAATCGACTACCGGCCCGTGCACATGAACACGTTGACCGACGAAGTGGCCTCGATCCCGCCCAAGCAACGGGTGTACTAGGCCCACCTCCGCCGCCGAGCGAGCGGCGGGCGAACCCGAGGGGCATCAGGCGATGGCGCAGTTCAGCCTACCCGCGAACAGCAAGATAACAATCGGGCAGACGTTTCCGGCGCCCGAAGGCGCGCACCGCACGCGTCGGTTCCACATCTACCGGTGGGATCCCGACCGTGGCGACAATCCTCGGCTCGATACGTTCGAGCTCGACCTCGACCGCTGCGGGCCGATGGTGCTCGACGCCTTGATCGCCATCAAAAATTCGGTCGACCCGACGCTGACATTCAGGCGCTCGTGCCGCGAGGGCATCTGCGGCTCGTGCGCGATGAACATCAACGGACGCAACACGCTGGCCTGCATCAGCTCGATCGACGACTACAAGGGCGACATCAACATCTATCCGCTGCCGAGCATGGCCATCCACAAGGATCTCGTGCCGGACATGACGCATTTCTATGCCCAGCACGCCTCGGT
>CAYTWS010000234.1:0-3943 GCA_964442145.1 uncultured Ectothiorhodospiraceae bacterium
GGCGGGCGTCGGTCGTCGTGGTCGGGCGGCGTAGCCGGCTGGGGAACCGAGCTCCCCAGCCGGCCGCCGAGGCTTTCCTCAGTCCGAGGAAGGCCGGGCCCGGTGTGGCATCGCTGCACTACCCGGGACCTCGCGGCAGCGCCGCAGGTACGTGATGTGGCGCTCATATTGATCGAGGATATCCTCGATGATCTGCGCCTGGGTGTAATCCATCACGTCGTAGCCTTGCCCGCCGTCCTCCAGGTGGACCTCGAGCTGGTAGTACGTCGCCTCCTGCGCGTGCGCTCGAATCGCGAACGCGGGGGCCAGCGCCTGGCGGGGCCAGACTTGATAGCTAAACACCCCGTCCGATCCCAGATCCGCCTCGAGCTCGAGGCCGCGGGGATCGTCGCTCTTGTGCACCGCGCACGTCACGCCCTGGTTCTCGAGCTCTTTACGCACTTCCTCCATCGCGGGTTGGGCCGTCTCGTCGAGGAACTTGGTCACGTCCTCGTAGTGGGGGAACCGCATGACCCGGCCCAAACGTTGCCGCCAGTCGCCCGCGCCTGCACCGAGTGCCACTGAGGCCGGCCCGATCGTGCCGCGCTTGAGCGACTCGGTCTTCAGGGCCTTGTAGAAGCCGCCCATGATGAGGAACAGGACGATCGCGAAGGGCAGCCCCATGACCACCACGGCGCTCTGGAGGGCGTGCAATCCGCCCGCCATCAGCAGCGCCAGCGTCAGCAGGCCGATGATCGCGGCCCAGAGGATACGCATCCAAATCGGCGCATCGTGATCGACATCCGTCAGGATCGACGTGAAGTTCGACAGCACCAGGGCGCCCGAGTCGCCGGAGGTGACGAAGAACACGATCGCCAACACGGTCACGACCAGGGTGGTCAACCCCGTCCAGGGCAGCTCGGAGAGGAATAGGTAGATCGACGATTCGGGCTTACTCGCCGCCGCCTCAGCGAAGCCCTCGACACCGCTCATCGCCAGGTCGATGGCCGCGTTCCCCATGATCGACATCCAGAGCATCATGAAGGCCATGGGCAGGATGAGGGTGCCCGCGGCGAACTGGCGGATGGTGCGCCCGCGTGAGATACGGGCCAGGAATAGGCCGACGAACGGGCCCCATGCGATCCACCAGGCCCAGAAGAAGATGGTCCAGCCGTTGAGCCAATCGGTCGGCGGATCGTATGCATAGGTGTTGAACGACATGTGAATGAAGTCACTGATGTAGCCGCCGACGTTCATCACGAACGCGTTCAGGAGAAAGACCGTGGGGCCCACGGTGAGGACGAACAGCAGCAGCACCCCGGCGAGCGCCATGTTGAACTCGGACAAACGCCGGATGCCTTTCTCGACGCCGCTGACCGCGGAAATCGTGGCGAACACGACGATGAGCACCACCAGCAGCGCTTGAATCCAAGTGTTCTCCGGCCAGCCGAACATCTCCGCCAGGCCGAAGTTGAGCTGGATGACGCCGATACCCAGGCTCGTCGCGATGCCGAAGACCGTGCCCAGCACGGCGGCGATATCGACGATGTGGCCGATCGGTCCGTTGATGCGGGCACCGAAGAGCGGGTACAGCGACGAGCGGATGGTCAGTGGCAGCCCGTGGCGATAGCTGAAGTAGGCGAGCGAGCCACCGACGAGCGTGTAGATGCCCCAGCCGGAGACGCCCCAGTGAAGGAAAGTAAGCTTGAGCGACTCGCGTGCGGCCTCCAGTGTTCCACCCTCGCCTTTGGGCGGATACAGGTATTGCGATATCGGCTCGGCGATACAGAAGAATAGGAGGTCGATGCCGATGCCGGCGGCGAATAGCATCGACGCCCACGTGACGACGTTGAACTCCGGTTGCGCATGGTCGGGACCCAACTTGATGTCGCCGAAGCGCGACACGGCGATCCCAATGACGAAAACCAGATAGATCACCACCGTCAGGAAGTAGAACCATCCGAACGTGTTGGATACCCAACTGAGTAGCGCATTGATGGTGCTCTCGGCTGCTCCGGTAAAGAACATGGTCCACAGAGCGAACAGCACGATGAGGACGGAGGAGCCGTAGAACACCACCGGGTTGAGTCGGTCACCGGTCGGTTCGACTTGCGTATGATTCTGCATAACAGCCTCCGTGAGGAGTCGAGGGCGCACACGGTGACCGGAGGTCGAGTACGGGATTGCACCGCCCAGGCCGTTGCTTGGGTCTCGGTGGCGTGGCAGTTGACCGCCGGTCGGGGCAGGCGGGGGGCCCTCGGTTGGCCGCCCTACGCAGCGTTCGCGTGCCTGCGACTCCTGCCATTCGGGTGTGGCCGATCTGTTGATTCATGCCGTTTGCTTCGGCGCCGCCGAGTGTGCCCTTGGTTGAATATTCAATCAATAAACCGGGCCGTGCCGGGGTACCGAGGCTCACACACGAGGCCGGGCGGGCAATGTGCGAAAGGCCACGCACCGGGGCCACAGGCGGCGGCTCCGGGGGCGATGGTCCCCTGAGCCCCGCTCACTGAGCCTGGACTCGAACCGCCATGCGGGCGCTGCGGCACAACGCGGGCGCCGCCGGCGGGCACAACGGACGGCACCATGGCTGCGGCCACGTTACGATGAGCGACGCCATCGCTTCGGGAGCGAGATGCGCATCGACGCCGAGAGTGGATTGCTGGATTGCGCGCGCCAGTGCCCCTCGCCCAACCGCGACGCGCGCCCGCCCGGATGCCCGATCGAACTCGTCGTCGTCCACGGCATCAGTCTGCCGCCGGGCGTGTTCGGCGGCGATGCCATCGACCGGCTGTTCACCAACGCGCTCGACCCGCAAGAGCATCCCTACTTCGCCCGGATCGCGCACCTGCGGGTATCGGCCCACGCCTTGATCCGCCGCGATGGCGGCGTGGTCCAGTACGTGCCGTTCCATGAGCGCGCCTGGCACGCCGGGCGTTCGCAATGGCGCGGGCGTCAGCGTTGCAACGACTTCGCCGTCGGACTGGAGCTCGAAGGCAGCGACGACGTCCCATACGAGACCATTCAATACGAGCGCCTCGCCGCGATTGTGACCGCGCTGGCGAGGGCTTATCCTCATTTGGACGAGACGGAATTGGCGGGCCACGCCGACATCGCACCTGGGCGCAAGAGCGACCCCGGGCCCGCGTTCGACTGGCAGTACCTCCACGAGCTGCTCGCAACGAAGAGGGACCCGCATCCATGACCCTGCTTAGCCTACTCATCAGCCTGTTCCTGGATCATGCGCTGCATGTGCATCGTGAGGGCCGGCTCGCTTGCGCGCTGCGCTGCTATGCCGCCCAGGCCAGCCGTGCCCTGCCGTCGGGTTGGACGGGTGTCGCTGCGGTGGTCTTCGTGGTGGTACCACCCGCGGTCGCCATCGGCGTGATCCAGTGGGCGCTGGCCTACTGGCTGTTCGGGATCGCCTATCTGGTGCTGGCGGTCGTGGTGTTGCTGTTCAGCCTGGGTCCCGTCGACATCGCCGATGTCTCCGAGGACTACGTCGATGCCAGCCAGGCGGACGACCCGGAGCGGGTCGCCTGGTTCTACCGCGAGCTCACGGGCGAGGCGCCGCCGACCGACCCGTCCGAGGAGGCGCGCCAGGTCGCACGGGTCGTGCTCTATCAGGCCCACGACAACGTCTTCGCCACCATCTTCTGGTTCTGTGTGCTCGGCCCCGCCGGGGCGCTGCTCTACCGGCTCGCTGCCCAGCTGGCCGTCGTGCCGGCAGAGGGCATGGACGAGGGCTACCAGCGCAGTGCCCGCTTCGTCTGCGGTCTGCTGGGCTGGGTACCGGCGCGCTTGATCGCGGTGAGCTACGCGCTGACGGGGCGTTTCGACCACGCACTGAGCGTCATGCGGGGGCGCTCATTCGCCAACGAGGATTGGCTCGAGCACAACCGGCGCTTACTGGGCGACGTCGGCACCGCCGCCATGCGCGAGCGCGACGAGCCCGACGACACGGGCG
>CAYTWS010000235.1:0-3858 GCA_964442145.1 uncultured Ectothiorhodospiraceae bacterium
CGAGGCACATCTTGGGCAGCTGGGTGGTCTTGCCCGAGCCGGTGTCGCCGCAGACCACGACCACCTGGTGGTCGCGGATCGCTGCGAGCAGGCGCTCGCGTGCCTCGGTCGCGGGCAGCTCGGGCGGGTAGGCGGGCTCGGGGATGGCCTCGCCGCGCGCCTGGCGCCGGCGTGCCGAGGCATCGGCGGCCTCGTGCACACGGCGCAGGCCGCGATCATACGGCTGGCCCTTGCGCGCGCGGCGCTTGAGGCCCTTGAGCCGCTTGCGCAGTGTCGCGCGCTCGGGGGCAGCCGCGGCCGCGATCGCCGCCTCGGCCTCGGCCCACTGGTCGCGCGTCTCGGTGTCGGCGTTGGCCATGGCGTCGGCGCCGGCGCGATCAGGCCGGCGCGGTCAGCGCTCGCCGGGCGGTCTCAGGGGACATGGGCTCAACCGTCGGCCTTCTCGCGCAGCACGAGGAAGTCGATGCCGTTGTCGCGCAGGCGGCTCTGGGCGGACTCGAGCTCGCTGCGGCTGTCATACGGGCCGACGCGCACCCGGTGCCAACGCTCGCCGTCGATCTCGACGCGCTGGATGGCGACGTCGAGACCGAGCAGCGCGATCTGGGCCTTCATGCCCTCGGCCTGGCCGGCCTGCTGGAACGAGCCCGCCTGGAGATAGAAGCGGCCCTCGCCGGTGGCCTCGCCCGTTGGCGGTGCGTCGCCATCGCCGGTGGCGCTGTCCGCGTCCTCGCCCTCCGAGGTCTGCTCGGGGACGACGACCTCGAGCTCGGGCAGGATCGAGTAGAACTCGAAGCGGGGATCGTCGCTGTCCGCGGCTTGGTCGCTGCCGTCGTCCGCGCCGGCCCCTTGCCCGTCGGATTCTTGCCCCGTGTCGTCCTGCTCGCCAGGGGTCGACTCGACGGCGGCGTTGGGCGGCGCCTCGAGGTCGTCGAGATAGACCAGAAACGCCACGAACAAGCCGATGATCAAGCCGATCGTGAGCATCGCCCAGCCCGGCAGCCCGTTGGCCGCACCGGTTTGGCGCTTGTTGCGGCGTCGCGCCTGGGCCATTACATCGTATCCGGAGCGGAGACACCGACGAGGCCCAGACCGTTGCGGATCACCTGGCCCGTGGCCTGGACGAGCGCCAGGCGCGCATCGCGCAGCTCGGCGTCGTCGACGATGAACTGCTCGGCGTTGTACCAGGTGTGGAATGCGTTGGCGACGTCCTCGAGCAGGTAGTAGCAGATCCGGTGGGGCTCGCGCTCGGCGGCGGCCTGCGCCACCATCTCGGGATAGCGCTCGAGGACCTCGATCAAGGCGGTCTCGTGGGCGCTGACCAGGCGCTCGAGATGGGTGAGCCCGCGCTCGCGGTCCCACGGGCAGCCCTTCGCCTCGGCCTGGCGCATCACGCTGGCGATGCGCGCGTGGGCGTACTGGATGTAGTAGACCGGGTTGTCGTGCGTGTGCGCCTTGGCCAGCTCGAGGTCGAAGTCGAGATGCTGGTCGTTGCGGCGCAGGACGTAGAAAAAGCGCGCGGCGTCGGCGCCGACCTCGTCGCAGAGCTCGCGCAATGTGACGAAGCGCCCGGCGCGCGTCGACATGGGGATCTTCTCGCTGCCGCGGTAGAGCTGGGCGAACTGCACCAGCAGCGTCTGGAAGCGGTCCGCGCGACAGCCGAGCGCTTGCACGGCGGCCTGCATGCGCGGGATGTAGCCGTGGTGGTCGGCGCCGAGCACGTCGATGATCGGGTCGAAACCGCGCTCGATCTTGTCCCAGTGGTAGGCGATGTCGGCACCGAAATAGGTGCGATCGCCGTTGGCGCGCACCACGACACGGTCCTTGGTGTCGCCGAGCTCGCTCGAGCGGAACCACTGGGCGCCGTCGTGCTCGTAGAGCCAGCCGTTGTCGGCGAGCTGCTCGAGCGCGCGATCGACCGCGCCCGAGGCGAACAGACTGCGCTCGGAGAACCAGCGCTGGAACGTCACCCCGAACGCGGCCAGATCGTCCTCGATCTCGGCGACGAGCTCGGCGCGCGCGTGCTCGAACACGGCCTCCCAGTCGGCGCCGAGCAGCGCCTTGACCCGCTCGACCAGGGCGTCGGCGTGGGCCTCCTTGTCGCCGCCATCGGCCTCGTCGGCGGGCAGGCCCTCGGTGACGGCCTCGGCCGGATGGGTGAGGCCGTCGCCGTGCAGGTCGCACAGCGCGCGGGCGATGCGGCGCACGTAGTCGCCCTGGTAGCCGTTGGCCGGGAAGGCCACGGCGATGCCGTGCTCGGCCTGGTAGCGCAGCCAGACACTGACCGCGAGGATCTCCATCTGGCGCCCGCCGTCGTTGACGTAGTACTCGCGGTGGACGTCGTGGCCGGTGGCCTCGAGCAGGTTGGCGACGCTGGCGCCGTAGGCCGCGCCGCGGCCGTGGCCCACGTGCAGCGGCCCGGTCGGGTTGGCCGAGACGAACTCCAAGTGGATGCGCTGGCCGGTCGCCTCCTGGCGGCGCCCGTACGCGCCCTGCTGCTCGAGGATACGGCGCACGACGCCGGTGCGCGCGCCGGCGGCGAGGAAGAAGTTGATGAAGCCGGGACCGGCGACCTCGGCGCGCGCGACGCTGGGGTCGCCCGGCAGCGCGGCGACGATGGCCTCGGCCAGCTCGTGCGGGCGCATGCCCACGTGCTTGGCCATGACGAGCGCGACGTTGGTCGCCAGATCCGCGTGGCCGCGGTCGCGCGCGCGCTCGACGCGGAAATCGGGGATGCTGTCGCGCTCGATCGTGCCGGCGTCGGCGAGCCGGTCGAGCGCCTGGCGGAGGAGGTCGGTGACGGTGTCTTTCAAGAGGGAGTCCGCGGGGAGATTTGCCGCCTCAGGGAGGCCGCGCATTCTACAGTCGCCCGCTGGCGCCGAGAAGATGCCGGCGGATGGCGCCGTGCTATCGTCGCCCCATGGCGCGCGAGCTGGTCCAGATCCCGTGGGATCGCATCGACACCGTCCTGCTCGACCTCGACGGGACGCTGCTCGATCTGTACTTCGATAACCACTTCTTCGGCGAGCACCTGCCGCGGCGCCTGGCCGAGCACTGGGGTGTCGATCTCGAATCGGCGCGCGCCGACCTGCACCGGCGCTACCGGGCGGTCGAGGGTACGCTCGACTGGTATTGCCTGGACTACTGGCAGCGCGAGCTCGGCCTCGACCTGGTCGATCTCAAGGCCGAGATCGGCGAGCTGGTCCGGTGGCGCCCGCACGCGCCGGCGTTCCTGGAGCGCCTGGCGGCGGCGGGCAAGCGCCGCGTGCTGGCGACCAACGCCCACCCCGGCTCGGTCGGCTTCAAGTTCGAGCGCCTCGCCCTGGCCGAGGCGTTCGACGCACGCTACTCCGCCCACGACTTCGGCGCGGCCAAGGAGGAAAAGCGCTTCTGGCACACCTTGCGTGCGCGCGAGCGCTTCGATCCCGCGCGCACGTTGTTCGTCGACGATAGCCCCGCGGTCCTCGAAGCGGCCGCTCGCTTCGGTCTGCCGCACATCCTGGGTATCCGGAGACCGGACTCGCGCCGGCCCCGGCGAGAGCTGGCGCCGTTCACGGCCGTCGACGACTTCGACGAGGTGGCGCCACCGCCCTCGAGCGACGCGGGCTCATGACCGGCCGCCGGCACGCGCGGCACTGACCCAACCCTTTCGGCAGACGCTCGCCACATACCCGTCGCGTTGCTCGCCCACGCCGATCACATAGCCGCGGTGGCGCGCGAACGGGGTCTCGATCGTCCGGGGATCGTCGTTGGCGCGGTCGGGCTCGGCGGCGGCCGGTGGGTTGCCGCCGGCCCTGGCTCGTCGCGGCGCCGCTAGAGCTGGCCGTTTTGCTGGATGACGAAGCGCTCGCCGCGGCGCGG
>CAYTWS010000236.1:0-3847 GCA_964442145.1 uncultured Ectothiorhodospiraceae bacterium
GCCTTTGCCGATGCGCCGGTCCGTGAAGACCACGGGACCGCGCTCGTCGATACCCACGATCGTCACCGTGCGCACCGAGGGCCGGGTCGTCTGGCTGGCGCTCGCCAGCGAGGCCGTGGTGCCGTGGTCCATCTCGCGCTGGCGCGCTTCGCCGAAGAGCCCCTGCAAGCGGTGGATCGGGTCGGGCGGCTTGGCGGCATCAGCGGGCATGGCGGATCCGTGAACCGGGGCAGCGCGGTCACCCCTATTATAGCCGGGTCGTCGCCAGGCTGCTTGCATCGGCGCAGCCGCTGGCCGAGGATCACAGCCCCCCGTGTGCAGGAGTTCTGCGATGGATCTCGGTCCGCAAGAGGTGCGCGTGCTCGCCTCGTTGGTCGAGAAGGGCGCGACCACGCCCGACCAATACCCCTTGTCGATCAACGCGCTGGTCCAGGCATGTAACCAAAAGAGCGCGCGCGAGCCCGTCATGCGCCTCGCCGAGGGCGATGTGCGCTCGGCTGTCGCCGCGCTGACGCAGCGCGGGTTGGTGCGCCAAGCGCCGACGGGCGGACGGGTCAGCCGGTTCGAGCATCGCTTGGGTGACAAGCCGGGCACGGCCTTGCGCCTTGCGCCGGAGCCGCTGGCGGTCCTGTGCGTGCTGATGCTCTGCGGGGCGCAGACGCCGGGGCAGATCCGCGGCCGTGCCCAACGCCTGGCCGCACTCGACAGCGTCGAGGCGGTCGAGGCGGCCTTGAGCGCGCTGGCCGCGCATGACGACGGGCCGCTCGCCGAGCGGCTCCCGCGCGAGGCGGGCAAGCGTGAGCACCGGTGGCGCCATTGCCTGGGGCCGGCTGATCGAGCCGCCGCCGCGCCCAGCGGCGAGGCCCACGCCGGTGCGAGCGACGGCGGCGACGGTGGCGACCAAGCGGGCGACTTGGAGGCGCGTGTCGCTGAGCTCGAGCGCGTGGTCGAGCAGCTCCAGACGTGGCTCCAGCGCGACTAGTCGCTGCTCCGGCGCGACGGGCGGCAACAGAAGCCTGTGGGCGGGACTTGCAATCCGACTGCAGGTGGCCCCGAGGTGGTGGCCCAGCCTTCGGTGCGGCACAGGTTTCGCGGACGGCCTCCTAGCGCTGCTCCGTCCAGCCGAGCTGGCGCTCGGCGAGGTCCTGGAAGTCGTTGAGCACACCCCGGCGCTCACGGGCCAGGAGCTCGGCCCAATCGTTGTGGTGCCAAAGAAAGGTGCGCAGCAGGATCTTGTCGCGGTAGACCACCACCTTCGCGCGATAGCTCAACGCCGCCAACCCGGTCGGCGGTAACGCCAGCAGATACAATGCCATCGCGAGCGCGTCCATCGCGCTGAGATGCCAAAGCGACAGGGCGATGGCGAGGTAGGTCACCGCGAAGGCGAGCATGCCGATACCGAAGTAGGCGAACGCGCGAACCGCGTCCTCGCGGAAACGCCGCGCGAGCCAGCGCGTGACGAGATAGGGCACGATGTTGTGGACCGCGCCGAACAGGGCGACGGTGGCGACGGCGACGGCGTAGAGCGTCATCCGCAGGCGCAAGAGGCGCTCGCGCACCGGCGCATCGAAGCGCGCGGCGTCGAGCGCGCGCCGCAGTTCCGTCTGCGCCAGATGGTCGTTGTAGCGCGCGACGCGTTTTTGCAGGTCGGCGACGGCGTCGGGCTCGTGGCGTCGCGCTTGGTGCAGGACGTCGATGATGCGGCGGTGTCCCTGCACCTGCTCGTCCAGCGGCAGCGGGGTGTGGGCACCGCGGCCCCGGTACCAGTCCCAGAGGGCAAGCAGCCAGCGCCGGGTGCGGGAGCGCTCGCTGGGCGCTCGCGCGTCGGTCGGGTTCGCTAGCTCGCGCCCGAAGATCCCCGCGAGCTCGCCCGCTAGGACCTCAAGCTCGCGATCCTCTGCGTGCGCCGTGGCGTCTTGCAAAGCGCGCTGGAGATTGCCCGTGAGGAGCTCGACCGCACGCTCCGGGTCGCTGCGGTGCAGGTGCGCGTAGTCGGCCACGCGGATGGGTGGCGCGAGACGCAGCGCCACCGCCGACAGCAGGAATTCGCGGGCGCCGAATACGATACCCGCGGGCACGACCGTCAGGCCCAGGGCATAGCCGTTGCGCGCCTCGGCGCCCAGCGCCAGACGCGCCGCCCCGCTGCGCAGCGGGGCGAGACGCCCGCGCGGCGAGTTGTGGCCCTCGGGGAAGATGCCGACACAGCCGCCGGCCTCGAAGAGCTCGTAGACGCGCTCGAAGGCCTCGACGTTGCGGGCGCGGTGACCGCCGCTTTCGCCGTGGCGATAGACCGGGATCGCGCCCAGGCTGCGCAGCAGCCTGCCCAGCGCGCGTGGGCGAAAGAGGCCGCTGCGGGCGAGATAGTGCACGGTGCGCGGCACCTGCGTGGCGAGCACGATGGAATCGAGGATGGAGCCGGGATGATTGGCGGCGAGCAGCACGGGCCCGCGCCGGGGAAGCCGATCCAGGCCGGCGATATGGATCTGGGCGAAGTAGAGGTGCGATACCAGGCGGAAGCATTGCACCAGGATGCGATAGAGCTTCACCGAGGCCCCCGCGCGGTGCGTGTGGGCGCGACCATCGCAGGCCAGACCGGGGTGGACAAATCGAGACGCCGCAGCGCGCGTGTGCAGGCGCTCGCGAGGCGGTGAACCCGCGGGCGAGGAGGGCTCGGGTGATGCAGGACTACGACGTGGTCATCGTCGGCGCTGGCGCGGCGGGCTTGATGTGTGCGATCGAGGCCGGCCGCCGGGGGCGGCGCGTGCTGGTCGTCGAGCGGGGCGAGCGCTGCGGCAAGAAGATCCTGATGTCGGGCGGTGGGCGCTGCAACTTCACCAATCTCTACGTCGAGCCCGATGCGTTCATATCGGGCAATCCGCACTTCCCCAAGTCGGCGCTCGCGCGCTATACCCAGTGGGACTTCATCGCGCTGGTCGAGGCCCACGGCATCGCCTACCACGAGAAGGAGCGCGGGCAGCTCTTCTGCGACGGCTCGGCGAAGCAGATCGTGGCGATGCTGCTGGATGAGTGCGCGCGCGCCGGTGTGCGCGTCGAGGTCGGCGCCGAGGTCGAGCGTGTGGCAACGGCCACCGGCGGTTTCGCCCTGGCGACCACGCTCGGGCCCGTGGGGTGCGAGTCATTGGTGGTCGCCAGTGGCGGCTTGTCCATACCCAAGATCGGGGCGAGCGGCTTCGGTTACCGCGTCGCCCGCCAATTCGGCCACACTGTCGTCGACACCGAGCCCGCTTTGGTCCCGTTCACCCTGAGCGGTGACGAGCATGCGGCCTATCGGGACCTCAAAGGGGTCTCCGCGGACGTGACCGCCGTCTCGCAAGGGCCAGGGTTCGCCGCCGGCATGGTGTTCACCCACCGCGGCATCAGTGGTCCGGCGATGCTCCAGGTCTCGTCGTATTGGGCGCCCGGCGCGGCAGTCACGGTCGATTGGCTACCGGGGACGGCGGTCGCCGAGTGGCTGCTGGAGCGCAAGCGCGAGCGCCCCGATGCCGAGCTGTACAACGTGGTCGCCGAGCGGTTACCGAAGCGCCTGGCCGCACGTTTGTGCGCGCTCGGTTGCGCGAGCCAGCCCTTGCGTCATGTCGCCGATCGACGTCTCCGCACTTTCGGCGAGCGGCTCAACGCCTGGTCGTTCGTGCCCGACGGCACGGAGGGCTACCGCACGGCCGAGGTGACGCTGGGCGGGGTGAGCACGGATGAGCTGTCGTCGCGCACGATGGCGTCGAAGCGCGTCAGCGGGCTGTATTTCATCGGCGAGGTCGTCGACGTGACGGGCCATTTGGGCGGCTACAACTTCCAATGGGCCTGGGCCTCGGGCTATGCCGCCGGGCAG
>CAYTWS010000237.1:0-3842 GCA_964442145.1 uncultured Ectothiorhodospiraceae bacterium
CGATCATCAAGGATCCCAACACCTCGTACGAGGAGCGCATCGAGGCGGTCAATCGTCTGCAGAAGCTCCCGCGCAACTCGAGTCCGGTGCGCCGTCAGCGCCGCTGTCGCCAGACCGGGCGTGGCAACGGGGTGTATCGCAAGTTCGGGCTGGGCCGGAATCGCCTGCGCGAGGCGACCATGCGCGGCGACGTGCCGGGCATGCGCAAGGCCAGCTGGTAAACGAGCCGGGGTAATCAACAATGAGCATGTCCGATCCCATTGCCGATATGTTGACCCGGATTCGTAACGGGCACATGGCGAACAAAGAGCGCGTGAGCATGTACTCGTCGCGCAAGAAGACCGATGTGGCCCAGGTCCTCAAGGAGGAAGGCTACATCAACGATTACTCGGTCGGTGGCGATGAGGTCAAGCCGACGCTGACGATCGAGCTCAGGTATTTCGAGGGCAAGCCCGTGATCGAGCAGATCGACCGCGTCAGCCGCCCCGGTCTGCGGATCTTCCGCAAGAGCAAGGATCTGCCCAAGGTCCTCGGCGGCCTCGGCATCGCGGTGATCTCGACGTCGCACGGTGTGATGAGCGACCGGCGCGCCCGCCGTAATGGCTACGGCGGCGAAGTCGTGTGCAAGGTCGCGTAAACGGAGTGTTGAGCGATGACTGAGGCAACATCCCGCATTGCGCGCCAGCCGGTGACCGTACCCCAAGGCGTCGAGCTCGAGATCAACGGCCAGGATGTGCGCGTCAAGGGCCCCAAGGGCGAGGACGGCTACACTGTCCACGATGCCGTGTCGATCACGCGCGACGACGAAGACGGCAAGGTGCGCTTTGCCCCGCGCGCCTCGGACCGCCAGTCCAATGCCATGGCGGGCACGATGCGCTCGCTGCTGGCGAGCATGGTGACCGGGGTCAGCGAAGGCTTCTCGCGCAAGCTCGAGATCAACGGCGTGGGCTATCGTGCACAGGTCCAGGGCAACGTGCTCAATCTGACGCTGGGTTTTTCCCATGCGGTGCACTACGAGATCCCGGCGGACATCCAGATCGAGTGCCCCAAGAACACCGAGGTGGTCGTGCGCGGGGCGAGCAAGCAGCGTGTCGGTCAAGTAGCCGCCGAGATCCGTAAGTTCCGGCCGCCGGAGCCCTACAAGGGCAAGGGCATCCGCTACGACAACGAAGAGATCATCATGAAGGAAGCCAAGAAGAAGTAAGGCTTCCGCGACCAGTCCAACGGGTACGAATCATGGACAAAAAGCGTCAACGACTGCGCCGGGCTCGCCGCGCCCGCAACCGGATCCGCGAGACCGGTGCCTATCGGCTGAGCGTGCACCGCACGCCGCGCCATATCTATGCGCAGCTGCTCGCCCCCGCGGGCGATCGCGTGATCGCGGCGGCGTCGACGGTGCAGCCCGACCTGCGCGGCGCGGTCAGCGCGACCGGCAATACCGAGGCCGCCTCGATGGTGGGCCGGCGCATCGCCGAGAAGGCGGCGCAAGCCGGCGTCACCGAGGTGGCGTTCGACCGGTCGGGTTTCCGTTATCACGGGCGGGTCAAGGCGCTGGCGGATGCCGCGCGCGAGAACGGCCTACAGTTCTAAGACTGGGTAGACCAAAATGGCGAATACCGAAACCGCAGCACAGAGCGCCGACGGGCTCCTCGAGAAGCTCGTCTCGATCAATCGCGTGGCGAAGGTGGTCCAGGGCGGCCGCCAGTTCGGCTTCACCGCGCTGACCGTCGTCGGCGACGGCCAGGGCAAGGTCGGCTTCGGCTACGGTAAGGCGCGCGAGGTGCCCCAGGCCATCCAGAAGGCGATGGAGAAGGCCCGGCGCAACATGAAGGACGTGCCGTTGAACGGCGCGACCGTCCAGTACGCCACCATCGGCCGCCACGGCGCGGCGCAGGTCTACATTCGCCCGGCCTCGGAGGGTACGGGGATCATCGCGGGCGGCGCCATGCGTGCGGTGTTCGAGGTCCTGGGCGTCCACGACGTCTACGCCAAGATCCACGGCACCCACAACCACCTCAACGTGGTGCAGGCGACCGTGCAGGGCCTGTCGACGATGCAATCGCCCGAGCGCGTGGCCGCCAAGCGCGGCCTCCCGGTCGAAGAGCTCACGGGGTAACACGCCATGGCCAAGAGTAACCAAAGCAGCAGCGGCAAGCTGCGCGTGACCCAGGTGCGCAGCGCCAACGGGCGCATCCGCAGCCACAAGTGCTGCCTGATGGGCCTGGGCCTGCGGCGCATGCACCAGACGGTCGAGGTCGCCGATACCCCCGAGAACCGGGGGATGGTGAACAAGGTCTCCTATTTGCTGTCGGTCGAGGAAGTCTGACATGCGGTTGAATGACATCAAGCCGGCTGACGGCGCCAAGGTCAGCGGCAAGCGCGTGGGCCGCGGCATCGGCTCGGGCCTGGGCAAGACCGCCGGGCGCGGCCATGCGGGTCAGAAGTCGCGCTCGGGCGGGCTGCAGAAGATCGCCTTCGAGGGCGGCCAGATGCCGTTCCACCGGCGTGTGCCGAAGTTCGGTTTCCGCTCGCGGCTGTCGCGTGAGACCGCCCAGGTGCGCCTGCACGAGCTCGCCAAGGTCTCGGCCGAGGTCGTCGACGTCGCCGCGCTGCGCAAGGCGGGCGTGATCCCGGCGAGCGCCAAGCGTGCCCGGGTGTTCAAGTCGGGCTCGATCGATCGCGCCGTCTCGGTCAAGGGCGTCGCCGTGACCAAGGGCGCGCGGGCGGCGATCGAGGCCGCCGGCGGCAGCGTCGAGTAACGGCGATGGCGCGCACCGCTGCTGCAAGCGGGGCCGGCGGCGGTCTCGGCGCCCTGGGGAAGTCCGCCGAGCTACGCTCGCGGCTGCTGTTCGTGCTGATGGCGCTGGTGATCTTCCGCGTCGGCGCGCACATCACCATCCCCGGGATCGATCCGCAGGTGATGCAGACCCTGTTCGAGCAGCAGCAGGGCAGCATCCTCGACATGTTCAACATGTTCTCCGGCGGTGCGCTGCAGCGCATGTCCGTGTTCGCGCTGGGCGTGATGCCCTACATCACCGCGTCGATCATCATGCAGCTGATGTCGCACGTGGTGCCGACGCTCGAGCAGATCCGCAAGGAAGGCGAGTCGGGGCGGCGTAAGATCACCAAGTACACGCGCTATCTGACGCTGGCGTTGTGCACGTTCCAGGCGCTGGGGATCGGCATCGCCCTGGAAGGCCAACAGATGGGCGGCCAGGACCTGGTCTACACGCCCGGGCCGGCGTTCCTGTTCACCACGGTGGTCACGCTCGCCACGGGCACGATGTTCTTGATGTGGCTGGGCGAGCAGGTCACCGAGCGCGGCATCGGCAACGGCATCTCGATCCTGATCTTCGCCGGTATCGTCTCGGGGCTGCCGTCGGCGCTGGGCAACACGCTCGAGCTCGTGCGCACGGGCGAGCTCTCGAGCGCGGTGGTGCTGTTCATCGTGCTGCTGGCGGGCGCGGTTACCGCTTTCGTGGTGTTCTGCGAGCGCGGCCAGCGCCGGATCACGGTCAACTACGCGCGGCGCCAGCAGGGCCGCAAGATGTATGCGGCCCAGCAGAGCCACCTGCCGCTCAAGCTCAACATGGCGGGCGTGATCCCGGCGATCTTCGCCTCCAGCATCATCCTGTTCCCGACGACGATCGGGAGCATGGTGGGCCAGACGGGCGAGGGCATGTGGATCCTGCGCGAGCTGGTGCAGACGCTGCAGCCGGGCCAGCCGCTCTACATCATGTTCTACGGCGCGGCGATCATCTTCTTCTGCTTCTTCTATACGTCGCTGGTGTTCGACTCGCGCGACACCGCGGAGAACCTGAAGAAGGCCGGCGCCTACATCC
>CAYTWS010000238.1:0-3842 GCA_964442145.1 uncultured Ectothiorhodospiraceae bacterium
GCCGCTCGGCCTATATCGACCGGCTCAACGACATCTACGCGCGCAACCTCGACAAAGACGGCGTCGAGCACATCCAGGGGCGCGCGCGCCTGGCCGACAGCCAAACGGTCGACGTCGGCGGCACCCACTATCGCGCGAGCCGCATCCTGATCGCCGTCGGCGGCGAGCCCATCGTGCCCGAGGTGCCCGGTGCCGAGCTCGGCATCACCTCCGACGGCTTCTTCGAGCTAGAGCAATGCCCCGAGCGCGTCGCGGTCGTCGGCGCCGGCTATATCGCGGTCGAGCTGGCGGGCATGCTCGAAGCCCTGGGCGCGCAAGTCTCGCTCATCATCCGCCGCGACTCGGTGCTGCGCAGCTTCGACGCCGATCTGCAGCAGGCGACCATGGATGCGCTCGAGGCCGACGGCGTGCAGATCGTCTCGGGCACGCAAGCGGCCGGGCTCAAGCAGGACGGCGACAAGATCACCTTCGTCGCCCATGACGACACCCGCGTGGAGAACCTCGATCAGGTGATCTGGGCGATCGGGCGCAAGCCGCGCACGCAGATGCTGGGCCTGGACCGCGCCGGCGTCGCCACCGACGAGCGCGGCTACATCCCCGTGTCGGCGTATCAGGACACCAACGTCGATGGTATCCACGCCCTCGGCGACGTCTGCGGCCGCGCCGAGCTCACCCCGGTCGCCATCGCCGCCGGGCGCAAGCTCGCCGACCGCCTGTTCGGCGGCCAGCCCGACGCCCATCTCGACTACGCGAACATCCCGTCGGTCGTGTTCACGCACCCGCCCATGGGCACGGTGGGCGCGAGCGAGGCCGATGCCCGCCGCGACTACGGCGATGCAGCGGTGCGCGTCTATCGCACGCGCTTCACACCGATGTATCACGCGCTCACCGCGCACAAGACGCCCGCGGTGATGAAGCTCGTCTGCGTGGGCGAGGAAGAGCGCATCATGGGGTGTCACATCTTCGGCCACGGCGCCGACGAGATGATGCAGGGCTTCGCTGTGGCCGTGAAGATGGGCGCGCGCAAGGCCGACTTCGACGCCACCGTGGCCATCCATCCGACCAGCGCGGAGGAGCTGGTCACGCTCAAGTGAGGAGCCGGGGATGACCGTTCGCACCTTCGACAAGATCGACCCATGGCTGGGCGAGGACGCCTACGTCGATGACACCGCGGTCGTCATCGGCGACGTCACCATCGGCGCCCAGAGCTCGGTGTGGCCGCTCGCCGTGGTCCGTGGCGACGTCCACCGCATCCGTATCGGCGAGCGCACCAATATCCAGGACGCCAGCGTGGTGCACGTGACCCACGACGGGGAATTCTCACCGGGGGGTTATCCCACCACGGTGGGCAACGACGTCACGGTGGGCCACCGCGCGATCCTCCATGCCTGCACGATCGAGGATCGCGTGCTCATCGGTATGGGCGCGATCATCATGGACGATGCCGTGGTGCGCTCCGACGTCATGCTGGGGGCGGGCACGTTGGTGCCGCCGGGCAAGGAGCTCACCTCGGGCTGGCTCTACGTCGGCAGCCCGGCCAAGGCCCACCGCGAGCTCACCGACGACGAGTTCCGCATGCTGCGCTACTCGGCCGAGCACTATGCCGAGGTGGCCGCGCGCCACCGCGCCGAGGCCCCTGGCGACAGCGGACAGCCCCCGGGCGCGCTCTAGCCAGCCGCCATCGCCTCGAGGGCACGCGGCGCGCTGCGCGTCCGACGCGAGGCCACCCGCTAGTGGGCCATCCGGGGGCGTTCGCGGCCCTTGGTCAAATCGACCCGACCCGGCAACCGAGGGGCGGGGATTACAAAAGCCGGGGCGCCATTGCGGCGCCCCGGCTTTGCCTGGCTACGGCGAAAGACCCGGCGGGGTCAGCTCGTCGTCGAGCCCGAGGCCCCACCCGTCGTCGCCGCGGCTGCCTTCTTCTTGCTCGCTGCCGTCTTCTTGGCGGCCGATTTCTTGCGGGCACCGCCGCCGCGACCGGAGCGCGAGCCGCCGCCACCGCCGGCGCCGCCGGGGTTACCCGAGATCCGCAGGATGCTGCGCATCAAGTCGATGACGAGGAAGTAGAGCGCGAACGCGACATACGCGATGAACGGCGCCAGGACCGCGGTCAGCACGACCGGGATGCCGAACTGGGCGTAGGTGACGGCCCAGCGGATGCCTTCGGCGCTGTCGCCGATCATGCCGAGCAGCAACACCACGGCTTGCACCGCGGCGACCAACAAGGTGACGCCATAGAAGATCGGCACGATGCGCACCAGGCTCTTCATGAAGAACGACAGCACACCGATGGCCTCGTCGCCCGCACTCGACTGGCGATTCACGCGGATG
Source organism: uncultured Ectothiorhodospiraceae bacterium (assembly GCA_964442145.1). Classification (GTDB taxonomy): domain Bacteria; phylum Pseudomonadota; class Gammaproteobacteria; order XJ16; family Halofilaceae; genus Halofilum. The sequence goes on from CAYTWS010000238.1 coordinate 2,332, forward strand.
CCCAGCAGCGAGGGATTGAGGGCCAGCCAGGCCGTCGCCAGCCACAACGCGGTCACATCGAGGCCGGACAAGAACACCCAGAAGCTGCCCAGCTCGAAGCCTTGGACGATGGCCGTGACGACCGAGACCACGCCGGCGACGATCGCGACCAGTGCATAGCAGCGCAGGAAGGCCTCGGAGCCGAGGTCGGTGCGGGTATTGGTGACCAGCGAGCGCGTCGCGTCCATGAACTGCACCGCGACGTACTGCAAAAGCGGCAGCGCAACCAGCCAGGCCAGGCCCCACAGGATCTCGCCGGCCCCGAATTGGGTCGCCGCGATCAACTGGATGACGAGGCCGAGCAGGGCGAGCAGCAGCAGGGCCCAATGGCCCGCCGAAGTCAGGCTGCGCGAGATCGAGTCGAAACGGTCGGCCTTGAGCGTGGCCCGCGCCGTATCGAGAAACGCCCCCACTCGTTCGGCCACGACGGTACCCGAGGTACCGGCGACGCTTTTTTCATCATCTGCCATGATGCTTTCCCCTTAGTCATTGCATCGTTTGGGTGGCATCGGCTCGTCGGCCCGCACACCCGCTCCACGGGGGTGTTCGTGGCCATGGTCCGCCAATGGCGTCACGATTCGATGCTCACGGGGCCGGAAACGGCCGTGCCTACCTTGAGTGTAGCCGGTTCCCGGGGCAATGCAATTCGGCCACACGGCCGGGGCCCACCCCGTGACTCGTGCGATACCCGCCCACGGAGGCGTCTATGGCCACCGCGCAAGACCACGCCGAGCTCACCCGGCTGCGCCACGCCGCCGTCTTGTGGCTCGGCTTCGTCGCCCTGCTTTGGCTCATCGAGGGATGGGCCGCCCTGGGGGACTGGCAGCGCGCCGCGCTGGCGGTGCGCCCGCGCGAGCCGAGCGGTTTAATCGGCGTGGTCACCGCCCCGTTGATCCATGGATCGGGCTCGCACCTGCTCAGCAACAGCTTGCCGCTGGTCGTCATCGGCACGGCTTTGGGCTTCGGCTGGCCACGCGCGGGTCGGATCGTCGTGCCCGTCCTGTGGCTGGGCTCGGGCCTGGCGGTATGGCTGTTCGCACGTGAGGCCGCCCATCTCGGCGCCAGCGGTGTGGCCTACGGGATGATGTTCTTCGTGTTCTTCGCCGGGGTCCTGCGCCGCGACCCGCGCTCGGTCGGACTCGTGCTGATCGTGCTGTTCCTGCACGGCGGCATGGTATGGGGCGTGCTGCCGCTGCGCGCGGGGGTGTCGTTCGAGTCGCATTTGAGCGGCGCACTACTCGGCACGCTCTGCGCGTTCGCCCTGCGCGAGCGTCGACCGCCGCGGCGCAAGCGGCGCAAATACGCCTGGGAAGGCAAACCCATCGACGACGAGCACCCGGCGGCGGACTTGTTCATCGACCGCAGCGGCGATGACGAGCACCGCCACTAGTGTCCTTTAACGGCAGTTCGCCGAGGGTTCTCGGCGAGGCATCGCGGTGGCTGGCAAGGCGCGCCGACGAGCCATGGCGCAC
>CAYTWS010000239.1:0-3841 GCA_964442145.1 uncultured Ectothiorhodospiraceae bacterium
CCTTGGCTGGCGCCAAGGCGGGCCTACAAACTTGCACTCAGGCTCCGGACAGCACTCCTTGGCCCTTGTCGCGTTCGCGACGCGCAGGGGATCCCGCCCCAATCGCGGCCACCGCGATCGGGGCGGGACGAGCCAGCCGTAGGCCCGCGTCGCCGGAGCGCGGACGCGCGGAGGCGATGCGGGCGTACCTTTCGGTGCCCGCCTTGGCTGGCGCCGAGGCGGGCCTACGAGCTTGCACTCAGGTTTCGGATAGCACTCCTTTTCACGATGCAGCGGGGCGTCGGGTCCTCGATGGCGCGCGAGCCGAGGCGGGGCGGACGGCAGTCCGCCCCGCTGGCAGCGCTCATTCGCTGTCGACGGTGAGTCGGTCCCGATTCTTCTTGAGCGTGGCCTCACCCACGCCGTCGACCTCGACGACCGCACTGACGCTCGGGAAAGCCCCGTTGTCCTCGCGGTACTCCACGATCGACTCGGCCCGAACGGTGCCCACACCGTCCAAGGTATTGGCGAGCTCTTCGGCAGAGGCCTCGTTGAGGTCGGTCGGGGACGCCGCGGCCGCCGTCGCGGTGACCATCGTGAGCATCCCGGCAAGCCATGTCTTCCTGAACATCGTCTACACTCCTTTCGCTCCCTGTTTGAACGATGGTTGCGTTGTGGCGCTCGCCCGGATTGGGTGAGCGCCACGAGATTGCGCCATCGTGTCGCCGCGGGCCAAGTCGCCCAGCTAGACCATTGGTGTAGGCCGTGTCCGACACGACATGGCCCCCTACTTCATGACCCCTACCCCGTGTGTCATCATCTGCGCTTACGCCGTGCCCACGGCGCGCCGCGGACGCCGCCGAGCCGATGCTTGCATTCGTTGTCGCCCTGATCAGCCTGGTGCTGTACGCCGCGGCCGCGGCGCACCTCGTTTGGGCTCTTCGGCGCGGCCGCAAGCAACGCGATATGTCCGCCATTGCGCTGGCGACCGTGGCGCTAGCCGGCCACGCCTATATCGTCCACGAAGCCCTATTCATCGCTGGCGGGCTCGACCTGAGCTTCTTCCACGCCCTGTCGCTGGCGGCGCTCGTCATGGGCCTGTTACTGGTGCTGCTGAGCCTAACGCAACCGGTCGAGAATCTCGGCATCGGGCTCTTCCCACTGGCTGCGCTCGCCATCGTCGGCCAGCTGTTGCTGGGCAGCGACCAGCCATCGGCGTCGTTCCGCGACGCCCAGGCAGGACTCGGCGTCCACGTGCTCGTCTCCATCGGCGCCCATGCGGTGCTGGGCCTCGCCGCCTTGCAAGCGATCGTTCTCGGCATCCAGCACCGCCTCATCCACGACCACAATCCCGCGGGGGCCGTGCGCGCGCTGCCGCCGCTGCGCGTGATGGAGCTACTGCTGATCCGCATGCTGGTCATCGGGTTCGTGCTGCTGACGGTCGCGCTGGGCTCGGGTTTCGTGTTCCTGGAGGATTTGTTCGCCCAGCATCTCGTGCACAAGACGGTACTCACCATCGCCGCCTGGATCGTCCTCGGGGTCCTGCTGGCGGGGCACTTCTTCGTCGGTTGGCGCGGTCCGACGGCCGTGCGCTTCACCTTGGGCGCATTCGCACTGCTGGTGCTCGGCTATTTCGGCAGTAAGCTGGTCCTCGAGCTCATCCTCGAGCGTGCGTGATGAAGCCTGCGCTGGAGGCGGCCCACGTGCCGCCGGGTGCCACTCCGAGTCGCTCACAGGGGGGCCATCGCGGCACTCCCCCGCGGCGCCCACGCGCGCCCTCTCCTCCCTGTGACAGCCGCAAACGGGATCCATCTTGACCGAGCTCCCCCTGTCCTCGTTGATCGTCGCCCTGGTGGTCTTGCTCGTGCTGTCCGGATGCTTCTCCGGCTCCGAGACCGCGTTGATGACCGTCAATCGCTACCGCCTGCGCCACCAGGCGCGCGAGGGCCACCGCGGCTCGCGTCTGGCGCTCGCTTTGCTGGAACAGCCCGATCGACTCATCGGGCTGATCCTGCTGGGCAACAACTTCGTCAACGTGCTCGCGTCGATGCTGGCGACGCTGATCGCACTCCAGGTCTGGGGCGAGTCCGCCCTGACGGTCGCGGCCATCATCCTGACGTTGCTCATCCTCATCTTCTCCGAGGTCGCGCCCAAGACGTTCGCCGCCCTCCATCCCGAGGCGGTGGCCATGCCGGCGGCGTACGTCTACACCCCCATGCTCAAGCTCCTCTATCCACTGGTGCGCATCGTTAATCTGCTCGCCAACGGTACGCTGCGCGCGATCGGCTTGCGTCCCCAGAGCGGCTCCAGCGACAGCTTGAGCTCGGAGGAGCTGCGCACGGTCGTCCACGAGGCGGGCAATCTCATCCCGAAAAACCGCCAGGCGATGCTGGTCAACATCCTCGACCTGGAGAAGGTCACGGTCGACGACATCATGGTCCCGCGCAGCGAGATCCAGGGTATCGACCTCGACGAGGATTGGGACGACATCGCGGATCAGTTGAACCACGCGTCCAACAGCCGCCTGCCCGTCTACTACGAAAGCATCGATTCGGTGATCGGCTTCATCTTCCTGCGTGATCTCATCGGCGAGGATCTTCGTGAGCTCGAGCACGAAGGCCTGCGCCGGCGCGTACGCGAGCCCTACTTCGTGCCCGAGGGGACGTCGCTGACGCGCCAGCTCGTCAACTTCCAGCACCATCGCCGCCGCATCGGGCTCGTCGTCGATGAATACGGCGACATCCTCGGTTTGATCACGCTCGAGGACATCCTCGAGGAGATCGTGGGCGAGTTCACCACGGACCGGATACCGGCAACCAAGGACATCCATCCGCAATCGGACGGCAGCTACATCTGCGCCGGCGGCACCCAGCTGCGCGACCTCAACCGGCTATTCGGCTGGCGCCTCGGGGGCAATGGGCCCAAGACCCTCAACGGTTTGATCCTGGAGTACCTGGAGATGATCCCGGAGCCGGGCACGACGTTCTTGATCGACGGGCACCCGGTCGAGATCGTGCAAACGCGCGAGAACGCCATCCGCTCGGTCCGGATCCATCCGCGGATTGGCGACGGCGGCCGCCGCGCCCCCGGGGTCGCCGAGCTGCCCGTGGCGACCGATCGCGAGCCCGCTGGCGAGTAATGGCGAAACGGTCCCGCCCCGGCTACGAATGCACCGCCTGCGGCGAGCGCACCCCCAAGTGGGCGGGCCAGTGCCCCGAGTGCGGCGAGTGGAACACCCTGGTCGAGGCCGCCGAGACCCCGGCGGCGGGCCCCAGCGACCGGGCCGAGCCCGACCCCCGGCGGGCACCGCGGACCTGGGACATCGGCGAGATCGGTACCGAGCGTGAGACCCGGGTGCCCACCGGCATCGGCGAGCTCGACCGCGTGCTCGGCGGCGGCCTGGTCGAGGGCTCGGCCATCCTGCTCGGCGGCGATCCCGGCATCGGCAAATCCACCCTCTTGTTGCAGGCGATGGCCGCCCTGGCGAGCGCTCAGCGGGTGCTCTACGTCACCGGCGAGGAGTCGCTGTCGCAGGTCACACTGCGCGCACGCCGCCTCGGGGTGGCCGCCAGCGGCGTGCGCCTGCTCGCCGAGACCAACGTCGAGCGCATCCTCGACGCGGCCGCCGACAATGCGCCCGGCGTCATGGTGATCGACTCGATCCAGACCATCTTCCGCGCCGAGAGCCAATCGGCGCCCGGCGCCGTCGCCCAGGTGCGCGACAGCGCCTCGTCGCTGGTGCGCTACGCCAAGGCGCGCGGGACCGCGCTGTTCCTCGTCGGCCACGTGACCAAGGAGGGCCATCTCGCCGGCCCGCGCGTGCTCGAGCACATGGTCGATACCGTGCTCTATTTCGAGGGCG
>CAYTWS010000240.1:0-3839 GCA_964442145.1 uncultured Ectothiorhodospiraceae bacterium
TGCCCGATTTGTTCCGCGACCGGCGCGTGATCCTCACGCCCACCGACGAGTGCCGCGAGGCGGCGATCCAGCGGGTCGAGGCCATGTGGCAGCGCATGGGCGCGCATACCGAGCGCCTCGGCATCGAGGCGCACGACCGCTTGCTCGCGGCCACGAGCCATCTGCCGCACATGCTCGCGTTCGGCTTGGTGGATGCGCTCGCCCGCGGCGAAGATCCGGCCGCCGTGTTCCGCTACGCCGCCGGGGGCTTCCGCGATTTCACGCGCATCGCCTCGAGCGACCCCGTGATGTGGCGCGACATCTGCTTGGCCAACCGCGACGCCTTGCTCGAGGCGCTGCGCGCCTACCGCGAGGACCTGGATGCGCTGACCGAGGAGGTCCGTACGGGCGACAGCGCGGGGATGATGGCACGCTTCCAGCGTGCCAAGGACGCGCGCGACCGGTTCTGCCCATGAGCGCAGCGAAGCACTTCGACGTCGCCCCGGGGGGGACCCTCAGCGGGCGCCTGCGTGTGCCGGGCGACAAATCGATCTCGCACCGGGCGGTCATCCTGGGCGCCCTGGCCGACGGTGTCACCGAGATCGATGGCTTCCTCGAGGGCGCCGACGCGCTCGCCACGTTGGCGGCACTGCGCGCCCTCGGGGTCGCCGCCGAGCATCCGCGCGAGGGGCGCCTGGTCATCCACGGCGTCGGGATCGAGGGCCTGCGGGCCGCCGACGCGGCGCTCGATCTGGGCAACGCGGGCACGGCCATGCGCCTGCTCGCGGGCGTGCTGGCGGGCCAGCCGTTCGCCAGTGTGTTGACCGGCGATGCCTCGCTATCGCGCCGGCCCATGCTGCGGGTGACCGAGCCCCTCGAGCGCATGGGGGCGACGATCGAGACCTCGGATCGAGGTACGCCCCCTTTGCGGATCGAGGGCCGTCGCCCGCTCGCCGCGATCGATTTCGACGCGCCGGTCGCGAGCGCCCAGCTCAAGTCGGCGATCCTGCTGGCCGGGCTCTATGGGCAGGGGCGCACGTGCGTGCACGAGCCCGGCGAGACCCGGGACCACACCGAGCGCATGCTCGAGGGCTTCGGTTATCCGGTCGAGCGCCAGGGCCGGAGCTGCTGTGTCATGGGTGGCGGTCGGCTGCGCGCCTGCGCCGTCGACGTCCCGGCCGACATCTCCTCGGCGGCGTTCTTCCTCGTCGGCGCGACCATCGCGCCCGGGGCCGAGCTCGTGCTCGAGCACGTCGGCTGGAATCGTACCCGCACCGGCGTCGTCGAGATCCTGCGCATGATGGGCGCCGACATCGAGGTGCTCGCCGAGCGCGAGGTCGGGGGCGAGCCGGTCGCCGATCTGCGCGTGCGCCATGCCCCGTTGCGCGGGATCGAGGTGCCGGTCGAGCTCGTCCCGCGCGCGATCGACGAGTTCCCCGCCCTATTCATCGCGGCCGCTTGCGCCCAAGGCCGGACCGTTGTACAGGGAGCGCACGAGCTGCGCGTCAAGGAGTCGGACCGGATTGCGGTCATGGCCGAGGGTCTCGATCGCCTCGGGGTGGCCACCGAGGTGGCCGAGGGCGGGCTGACCATCGAGGGTGGAGCCATCCGAGGCGCGCGCGTGGCCAGCCACGGCGATCACCGCGTGGCGATGAGCTTCGCCATGGCCGGGTTGGTCGCCGACGGCCCGATCCGCGTGACCGACTGCGCGAACGTCGATACGTCGTTCCCCGGGTTCGCGGCATGGGCGCGGCGAGCGGGACTACGCATCGAGGAGGCCAGCGGCGATGACCAGTGACCCCGCCAAGGCGCCCGTCGTCTGCGTCGATGGGCCCAGTGGCTCCGGTAAGGGCACGGTCGCCCACCGGGTCGCGGCCGCGCTGGGATTCCATCTGCTGGATTCGGGCGCGCTGTATCGGCTGACGGCGCTGGCGGCGACGCGGGCCGACGTGGACCTGGACGACGGCGATGCGCTGGCGCGCACGGCCGCCCGTATGCAGCCGCGTTTCGACCCGGCCGCCGACGGCACCACGCGTATTACATTGGACGGCGCCGACGTCACCGAGGCGATCCGCGCGGAGGCGGTGGGTATGAACGCCTCCAAGGTAGCAGCGGAGCCCGCCGTGCGGGAGGCACTGCTACAGCGCCAGCGCGATTTCCGCCAGGCGCCGGGGCTGGTCGCCGACGGACGCGACATGGGCACGGTCGTCTTCCCCGATGCCGAGCTCAAGGTGTTTTTGACCGCGAGCGCCCGCGAACGCGCGGCGAGACGACATAAGCAGTTGAAGGAAAAGGGCATTGATGCTAGCCTCTGCGATCTTTTGCAAGACATAGAGGCGCGCGACGCGCAAGATGCGCAGCGCGGGGCGTCGCCCATGGCGGCGGCCGATGACGCCGTGGTGATCGATTCGACCGAGCGATCGGTCGAATCCGTGACCGACGAAGTCCTCGAGCGGGCCCGGGACTTGCTGTAAGGGGGCCCTTTGCAGAGTGGTGTGATGCCACTCGGGGCGGGCGCAGGCAGCGCCCGGTTATTACAATGGCAATCCGTCGAGTCGAAGGAAGCGCCGGCGGGCGCGCGCAAGCGTGATCATACACCCAAGGTTCCAACTGAATGACTGAGAGTTTCGCCGAGCTATTCGAACAAAGCCTGACGCAGACCAACATGCGTCCGGGCTCACTGCTGATGGCCACCGTCGTCGACGTGCGCGATGACCTGGTGATCGTCAACGCCGGACTGAAGTCCGAGGGCGTCATCCCCGCTAGCCAGTTCACCGACGAGAACGGTGAGCTCGATGTGGATGTGGGCGATACGGTCGAGGTCGCGCTGGACGCGGTCGAGGATGGCTTCGGCGAGACGCGTGTCTCGCGCGAGAAGGCGCGGCGTCTACGCGCCTGGGCGCGCCTGGAGGAGGCCTACGAGGCGGGCGAGACCGTCAAGGGTCACATCACGGGCAAGGTCAAGGGCGGTTTCACGGTCGATCTCAACGGCATCCGGGCGTTCCTGCCGGGCTCGCTCGTCGACGTACGTCCGGTGCGCGACACGAGCTACCTCGAGGGCAAGGAGCTCGAGTTCAAGGTCATCAAGCTGGACCAACGGCGCAACAACGTCGTCGTCTCGCGCCGCGCCGTCGTCGAGAGCGAGTACAGCGCCGAGCGCGACGAGCTGCTCAAGAATCTCCAGGAAGGCCAAACCATCAAGGGCGTGGTCAAGAACCTCACCGACTACGGCGCCTTCCTCGATCTGGGCGGTATCGATGGGCTCCTGCACATCACCGATATGGCCTGGAAGCGGGTCAAGCACCCGTCCGAGGTCGTCGAGGTGGGCCAAGAGCTCGAGGTCAAGGTCCTCAAGTTCGACCGCGAGCGCAACCGCGTCTCGCTGGGCCTCAAGCAGTTGGGCGAGGATCCGTGGGTCGACATCGCGCGGCGCTACCCGGTGGGCACGCGCCTGTTCGGGAAGGTCACCAACATCGCCGACTACGGCTGCTTCGTCGAGATCGAGGAGGGCGTCGAGGGCTTGGTCCACGTCTCCGAGATGGATTGGACCAACCGCAACGTCAGCCCCTCCAAGGTCGTCGCCATCGGCGACGAGGTCGAGGTCATGATCCTCGACATCGACGAGGAGCGCCGTCGGATCTCGCTGGGCATCAAGCAGTGCCAGGCCAACCCGTGGGAGGAGTTCGCGGCGACGCACAACAAGGGCGACCGCGTACGCGGCAAGATCAAGTCGATCACCGATTTCGGTGTCTTCATCGGCCTGGAAGGCGGTATCGACGGTCTCATCCACCTGTCCGACCTGTCGTGGAGCGAGGCCGGCGAAGAGGCCGTGCGCAAGTATCGCAAGGGCGAGGAGATCG
>CAYTWS010000241.1:0-3805 GCA_964442145.1 uncultured Ectothiorhodospiraceae bacterium
CGCGGACGTCGCGCTCGTCGTCGCCGACGTAGACCGCGCGGGCAGCGATGGTGCCGGCGAGGTGGCAGGCGTGCAGCAGGGGCGCGGGATCGGGCTTGCGCTGGGCGAGTGTGTCCCCTGAGACGATGCAGGCGGTCCGCCCGGCCAAGCCCAGTACGGCGAGGAGAGGCTCGGCGAGCCAAGCGGCCTTGTTGGTGACCACGCCCCAGCTGCGTCCACTCGCCTCGATCGCCTCGAGAGCATCGAGCATACCGGGAAAGGGGCGGGAGTGGCTGGCCAGATCCGCTCGATAATGGTGGAGCAATTCGTCGCGCAGCGCTTGATGCCGCGCCGGTGACAAGTCCGAGCCGAAGGCGAGTGCGAGCAGACCGTCGGCGCCGCGCGAGACATGCGGGCGGATGGTCTCGAACGCCAGCGGCTGCTCGCCGGCGTCGACCAGGACGCGGTTGAGCGCATTGGCCATGTCCGGGGCGGTGTCGACCAGTGTCCCGTCCAGGTCGAATAGCACCAAGTCGATGTCATTCATCGTCGTCACCGCTGGGCAGGCGCAACGCCAGCATGTAATTGACGTCGACGGCCTCGCACAACCGGTAGCGCTGTGTCAGCGGATTGTACGTCAGTCCGATCGCATCGAGCTCCACCAAGCCGGCCTCGCGGCCCCAGCGCGCGAGCTCGTGCGGCCGGATGAAATTGGCATACGTGTGGGTCCCGCGTGGCAACAGTCCCAGCACGTATTCGGCGCCGACGATCGCCTCGAGCCAAGCCTTGGGCGTGCGGTTGATGGTCGACAAAAGCGCGATCCCGCCCGGTTTGAGGAGCTGGGCACACGCGGCCACCACTGCCTCGGGCGCGGGCACGTGCTCGAGCATCTCCATGCAGGTGACCACATCGAATGCCGCCGGCGCCTCGCGTGCGAGCTCCTCGGCGGCCATGACGCGGTAGTCGACCGCGACCCCGCCATCGGCGGCATGGGCGCGGGCCGCGTCGATGGCGTCGGCGGCGAGGTCGATGCCGACGACGTCGGCGCCGCGCTGGGCCATCGCCTCGGACAAGATCCCGCCGCCGCAGCCGATATCGGCGACCGCGCGTCCCGAGAGATCGCCCGCTTGTCGCTCGATCCAGGCCAACCGTAGCGGGTTGATCGCATGCAGAGGGGCACAGGGGCCGGCCGGATCCCACCAGCGCTCGGCCAGCGCGGCGAAACGGCCCAGCTCCGCTGCATCGGCGTTACGCTCGGGTGGTGCCACGACAGGCGACCGCCTCACCCCGAGCCGTCGATGCGCGCGCGCCACGCTTCGCCGCGGCGGCTCAGCTCGGCGGTGTCGAACGTCGATACTTGGTGGTCGCGCACGTGCTGGTGGCCGGCGACCCAGACATCGCTGACGTGCTGGCGGCCGGCGGCATAGACGAGCTGGGAGGTCACGTCGAATACGGGCTGGGTCTCGGCGCCCGAGAGATCGACGGCGATCATATCGGCGGCCTTGCCGGGCTCCAATGAGCCCGTAATCTCGCCCAGGCCCAACGCGCGGGCACCGTTGATCGTCGCCATACGCAGCGCTCGGTCGGCGGGCAGCGCGGCGGCGTCATTGGCGACTGCCTTGGCCAGTAGCGCGGCGGTGCGCATCTCGGCGAAGAGGTCGAGGTCGTTGTTCGAGGCCACGCTGTCGGTCCCGAGGGCGACGTTGGCACCGGCGGTCTCCAGCGCCTGTACGGGGCAGAACCCGCTGGCCAGCTTGAGATTCGATTCGGGGCAGTGGATCACGCTCGCGCCTGCCCGTGCCGTGGCCTCGATCTCCTGTTGGTCGAGATGGACCATGTGGACCGCAGCCAGGCCGGGCGACAACAGCCCCAGGCGCTCGAGCCGGGCGAGCGGGCGTTCCCCGTGTTGCTGTGCGGCCTCGCCGCACTCGGCGGCCGTCTCGTGGACGTGGATATGCACGGGGCGCTCGAGCTCGTCGGCATAGGTCCGCACCCGTTCCAGCGGCCCATCCGACACCGTATACGGGGCGTGGGGCGCGAACGCCGTATGAACCAGCGGATGATCGCGGTAGCGATCGTGCAGGGCCAGGCCCTTGTCGAGGTATTGATCCGGACCGTCGGCGTACTGTGTCGGGAAGTCGAGCACGATGAGCCCGACCACCGCGCGTACGCCGCGCTCGGCGGCCAAGCGTGCCGTGACCTCGGGGAAGAAATACATGTCGTTGAAGCAGGTCACGCCGCCGGCGAGCATCTCCGCGAGGGCGAGCTCGGTGCCGTCGCCGACGAAGGCCTCGTCGACCCAGCGGCCCTCGGCCGGCCAGATGTGCTGCTGGAGCCATTCGCCCAGCGGCAGATCGTCGGCCAGCCCGCGGAAGAGGTTCATCGCGGCGTGGGTATGGGCGTTGACCATACCGGGCATGAGCGCGTGATCGGGATACTCAGTGATTGCCGCGTCGGGCCAGCGTGAGGCGGCGGTCGTGCGCTCCTCGATGGCGAGGATGCGTCCGTCGGCGATGGCGACGACGTGGTCGGTCAGGACGCGGTCGCTCGCATCGACGGTGACGAGCCACCGAGGCGCGAGCAGTTGGTCGGGGTGCTCACTCATGGGGTGGCACGATACCGGCGCGCTTGCAAGGCGGCAACAAGCACCCGATGCCGACGAATACCGCTGACACTGGCGGCTCCGGGCGGCCTCGCGCTACGCTGTCGCCCGGTATCGCTCGCCGCTCGCGCAGCGCGTGCGCGCGAGTGAGCACGAGCCGCCGCTGCCCTATTCGACGCGCTTTCGGGAGTTCAACGATGACCACGCGCAAGAGCCTGCTCGTCCAAATATTCGCCCGCGATACCCCGGGGCTGGTCTCGGCGATCTCTGGGTGCTTGTTCGATCTGGGGCTGAATCTCGGCGACACGACATTCGCCGTGCTCGGTACAGGCGCCGAGTTCACCGTGGTCGTCGAAGAGCCGGTGCCGGTATCAACGCAGGAAATCGACCAGCGTCTGCGTGAGCTGCCCGAGCTCGAAGGCGCCGAGATCCAGGTCGAAGAGTTCGATATCGAGCCGACGCATTCCCCGCAGGCGCAAGTCACCCATCGCATCGTCATCCGCGGCGACGACCAGCCCGGGCTCGTGGCACGCCTGACCGAGGTGTTCCAGGACTACGATGCCAATATCGTGCGCCTCAACGCGGAGCGCGAGGTCGACGCCAAGGGCTCGACCTATGTCCTGCGTATCTCCGCTTGGATCCCCGAGGCGAGGGCTGATGCCTGTATCGCGGCAGTGACCAACACCGCCAGCCAGCTGCAGCTGTTCTCCCAGTGGTATCGCGCTTGAGACCGGGCGTGCGCCTGGCCAACGCGCTGGCGGCGGGCGTATGTTTCGCCGCGATCGCCTATGCCGTGGTTTGGCTGCAACTGGTTCGCGGGCTCGCCCCGTGCCCGCTTTGCGTGGTCGATCGTGCGGCATTCGCCGTCGCCGGCGTGATCTTCCTGATCGCGGCATTGCACGATCCGGATCGCACGGGCCGCAGGCTGTATGCGCTGGTGTCTCTGCTGGCGCTCGCCTTGGGGCTGGTGTCGGCGGGGCGCCACGTGTGGCTTCAGCACCTGCCCGCTGAGCAAGTGCCGGCATGCGGTCCCAGCCTGGGCTATCTGGTCTCCAACTTCCCGATGAGCGAGGCCGTTGCCTTGGTGCTCAGGGGCTCGGGCTCGTGCGCCGAGCTACAGTGGCAGTTCCTCGGTCTGTCCATTCCCGAATGGACGCTCGGGCTGTTCCTCGTGTTGGCGGTGTTCGCGGTCGCGACCGCGATCCATCCCGGGCGCAAGTAGCG
>CAYTWS010000242.1:0-3804 GCA_964442145.1 uncultured Ectothiorhodospiraceae bacterium
GTAGACGGGCAGCGGCGTCTCGTCGTCGACGCGGTCGGCCAGCCAGGTCGAGGCTACCCCCTCGCGCTCGCGCCCGTAGGTCTCGTAGCGCACGGCCGCGACCGTGAGGTGGATCTCGTCCGGGTTGGTGTTGTAGCTCGAGGCGATCGAGTACAGCCGTGGCGGCAGCTTACGCAGCTTGCCGACGAAATCCTGGGCCGACAGATCCTCGACCGGCCAGCTCTGGACGACGTCGACGATGTGACGGCCCCACATCCACTCGCGCAGCCCGGCCCGATTGTCCTCGCTCAGCCAGGCCCGCAGGTCGTCGCTGTCGGCGAGCTCGGCCCAGCCCTCGATGAACGGTCGGGTCAGGGTGGTGATCTCGTAGTCGTGGGTGAGCGCGTCGCGCAGCGAGACGGCCCCGCGTGGGCCCTCGACCGGCTCGTCGCCGCTGAAGCCGAGCGCGCGCAACACGTCGTCGACGTCGCGCTCGCGGTTGGCCGGCAGCACCCCCAGTGAGTCGCCCGGCTCCCACTCGAGCCCGCTGTCCTCGACCGAGACCTCGAAGTGGCGCGTCTCCTTGCCCGAGCCGCGCGCGTTGAGCACGAGGTTGTCCATGAGGCTGGCGTGGTACGGGTTCTTCTTGCTGTAGGCGGCTGGCTCCGCCTCGGCGCCGCCCACGGGACCGAAGCTGACCACGTTGCTCGTGGGCTGGACGTCGAGCTCGGCGCTGAAGGCATCGAGCGTGGCCTCGATCCAGGCCGCCGCCGGGTCCTCGTAGTCGATGTCGCAGTCGACGCGGTCGTTGATCCGCTGGGCGCCCAGCGCCTCGAGGCGCGCGTCGAAGTCGCGGCCGGTCTGGCAGAAGTTGTCGTAGCTGGTGTCGCCCAACGCCAGCACGGAGAACTTGGCCTCCTTCATGGGGGGGGCCTTCTTCGAGCCCACGAGCTCGTGGAGCTCGATGGCGTTGTCGGGCGGGTCGCCCTCGCCATGGGTGCTGACCACGACCATCAGGCGATGGGCCGATTTGAGCTGGGGCTTCTTCACATCGCCCATCTCGACGACGTGCGGCTTGAAGCCACGCGCCTGGGCGCGGCTCGCCGCCTGCTGGGCCACGTCCTCGGCGTTGCCCGTTTGTGAGCCCACCAGAATGGTGATCTCGGGTGCCTCGGCCGGCTCCGGGGCCGCGGAGACCTGAGCCGTCGCGGGTGCGGCAGCGGCCCCGGCGGCGGACAGGCCGGCGAGATAGCCGCTGAGCCAGTTCAGCTGGTCGTTGCGCAGGTCCGCGACCAAGCGGCTCAGCTGCTCGGCCTGGTCGCGCGACAGCGGGCTGTTGGTCTCGGTGAGAAGCTGGCTGGCCATCTGCGGCTCCGCGTGCTCGGATCGGGCGATCTGTTCGACACGCTGAACATATAGGCCCGCCCTTAGAATGGGAAAGTCTCGATTCTTATATTGTTATTACGCACCGATGTACGCCGCCGTGCGTGGGCGGATCGATAGTGGCATACCCCTTGCTTCGAACGGGCCGGGCCCACGACCGCGGCCGCTCGATACGGGGGCACGAGCGCGGCTCAGGCGACGACCTTGCTCAATGCGCCCTCGACGGTCTCGCGGGTGACCGCGCCCTCGTCGCGCTGGTACAGCGCGGCGATGAGATCAGCCTTCTGGCTCGGCGACACCACATGGCCGTTGTCGCTGATCACCGCCTCAGTGGTCTCGATGATGGCGCGCAGGCGCTGGATTTCGGGGCCCGGTTGGACCGCGGCCGTTGCCGGGTGGTGACCCGTGGCCAGCCACTCGAGCGACGTGTCGGCGGCTCGAGCGAGGGCGATGAGCTTGGCGCGTGTGGGATCGGTTCGGCCGGCCAAGCATTGGCGAAGGAAGGTATCGGAGACCCCTGTTTTGCGGGCGAACGCACGGACACTCATGGCGCCGATGACACTGGCGAGGCGCTCTGGAAAGCCGTTGGTCGATGTCGTGTGCGGCGCACCGCGGCCGGGATGGGCGTCGTCGTCGTTCAAAGCACCACCTTGTTGTTATCGCTGTTGTGCCGGCTGGAGGCGGCGCACCAAGCGGCCATCTCTACCACTCCGTCCCTGGCGGGCCACCGGCGCGGGCGGGTCGGTGGCGTTCGTTGACAATGCGCGTTATAGCGCGCTAGCTTCCGCGCCCAGCGCGTGTGCTTGGACATAGATGTCGGGCCCCACCGACCCCAGCGAGATTCCGCAAGATCCCGTTCAACGCAACGAATGGATCAAATTCCAGCTGCGTGTTCGCGGGAGCTCCTTGTCGAAGCTCGCCCGCCGGCTGGGCGTGACGCGGCAAGCGGTGCGCAACGCGTTGGCCGCTCCCTATCCGCGTATGGAGCGTGCGATCGCCTCCGAGATCGGCCTCGAGCCACACCACATCTGGCCGGAGCGCTACCCGGCCCGTGCCGCCTCGCCCGAGCCCGACGATCCGATGCAGGGTCACACGCCAATGGGCTGGTCGCCCTACGCCTACGGCGGTAGCAGCGAGTCGGAGGCGTAGCGCGCATCCGCCGGCCATGCATGTGGCCATGTAAACATCCGAAAGCCTACCAATAGCTCGGGGCTGAGCCAATCCCCGCCGACGCGGCTACGCGTCGCACACAGCCGTGGCCCGCTAGCTCTCCTCGGGCGGTACGTAGCCCTCGGGCTTGTCCGAGCCGTCACCGAAAAAGAACTTCTCCATCTCCTGCTCGAGGAACTGGCGCGCTTTGGGATCGACCGGCGTCAAGCGCATCTCGTTGATGAGCATGGTCTGGTGATCCAGCCACATCTGCCAGGCTTCCTTGGAGACATTGGCTTGGATCCTCTTGCCCAGCTCGCCCGGGTAGGGCGGGCGATCCAGCGCTTCCGCCTCGCGGCCCAGTTTTACGCAGTGCACCGTTTGGGTCATCTTTACTCCTATTCGGTCCATTCCAGTTATAACAATACCGATCGGTCGGCGATCGCTGTTTGCCACACACCACGGCGTGAGGTGCCATAGCGCGCCGCCAGCGGTATCGGTGCCGGCGGCACACCGGGCGAGACGTCACGCCGGCCCGCTAGACGGACATGATCCCACACGCATCCAGCGCCGGGCTTGCCCCTTCGCGCACCCGGCGAATCCGGAGCGCTGCGTGATGCGAGCCGCCCCGTCCGGGCCGGCCATATGCCGACAAGCCAATGGCAGAGGCGCCGCCGACGGGTGATAATGGCATGTAGCGCACGCCAACCGATCCCTTTAGCGACATGATGGGAGGCTTCGAGCCCATGGACCGCATCCGGCGACTCGATTCGACCGCTGCCGATTTCGACGATCGGCTGGCCGCGCTGGCGCACGGTGCCGACACGGCCGATGCCGATTTACTGCGCACCGTCGAGGATATCCTCGATGACGTCCAGCGCCGCGGCGATGCGGCCGTCGTCGAGCTGACCAACCACTTCGACCGGCGCTCGGCGGCCCGCCTAGCCGACTTGGCGGTCTCGCGCGATGAGCTGGAGGCGGCGCACGGGCGCCTTTCGAGGGTCGAGCGCCAAGCGTTGGAAGCGGCGGCCGAGCGTCTACGCGATTACGCCGCGCGTCAGCGCCTCGAGAGTTGGCACTACTTCGACGCCGACGGCAACCGATTGGGCCAGCAGATCACCGCGCTCGACCGCGTTGGTGTCTATGTCCCGGGGGGCAAGGCCGCCTATCCCTCATCCGTACTGATGAACGTCGTCCCCGCGCGGACAGCGGGGGTGGGTGAGATCATCATGGTCGTGCCCATGCCCGACGGGGCGGTCACCGATCTGGTGTTGGCGGCGGCTTGGATCGCCG
>CAYTWS010000243.1:0-3792 GCA_964442145.1 uncultured Ectothiorhodospiraceae bacterium
CAAGAACCGCTACTCCAGCGACAGGATGAAATCCCACTGCTGCTCGGTGACCGGCATGATCGACAGGCGGTTGCCCTTTTTCACCAGCGCTAGATCGCTGATCTCGGGGCGTTGTTTGAGCTCGTCCAGCGTGATCTTGCGGTCGAGCCGGCGCACCAGCCGCACGTCGACCATGTACCAGCGCGGGTTGTCGGGGTCGCTCTTGGGGTCGTAGTGCGGGTCCTCGGGATCGAAGGCGGTGTGGTCGGGATAGGCCGCGCGTGCGATCTCGACGATGCCGACGATGCCGGGCGGCTTGGTGTTGGAGTGATAGAAGAACCCGAGATCGCCGACCTGCATGCGATCGCGCATGAAATTGCGCGCCTGGTAGTTGCGCACGCCGTCCCAGTGGTCCGTCTGGCCCGGCTGCGCGGCCAGATCGTCGATGCTAAAGGTCTCGGGCTCCGACTTGAATAGCCAGTATCCCATGGGTGGCTTGCCTCCTTATGGTTATCGGTGAGCCGAACCCGGGCGTCGCACGCCCGCGTCGGTGACGATGAGGTCCATGGCGACGTCCCAGGGCGCGGGCTCGAGGGCCTCGCTGCGTTGGAATTCGTGCGCCGTGCCCACGAGGATGGGGCGCTCGTGCGCCGCCGCCTCCCGGGTGAAGCCGAACGCCCGATCGTAGTAGCCGCCGCCCATGCCCACGCGATGGCCGGCGTCGTCGAACAGCACGAGCGGCACCACGGCGAGGTCGAGGGCCGCCGCATCGATGAGCTCGTGGGCGGCGACATCGGGCTCGGGGATGCCGTAGCGGTCACGCACCATCGGCGTGTCGTGCGTATAGGGGGCGAACAGCAACCCCGTCTCGCGACGCTCGGGCGGGGCCAGAACGGGCAGATGCACGCGCTTGCCCTGGGCGAGGGCGGCGTCGATGACGGGGCGCACATCCATCTCGCCACGCACGGGCCAATACACCGAAAGGCGTTGGGCGCTTTGGAACTCGGGGGTCGCCGTCAGCGCGGCCGTCATCGCCTCGGCGGCGCGCTGCAAGTCCGCGTCGGCGAGCGCGCCGCGGCGCTCGATCACGCGGCGGCGAAGGGTTGGGCGCTGATCGGCGCGCGCGTCGGGCATGGCGGCTGGGTCGAGGCTCGGCTCGGCGCAGGGAACGAAATAAAGAGGGCACGAACCGCGTGTGCCGCCGCCCGCCCGTTGACCTTGAACCGGCGGTTCAAGTGGGGAGGGTTGGAGAGGTATCAGGCTTTCCGCTCAATGGCGGACATGCTCAACAACCCCTGCCAAACGAATCCCCTGGGTATTGCTTAGGTTCAAGGGTCTTATACCCAGCGAGCTAGCGTACACCGCAGAACGTGCCCCTGCTCGGGTGCCGGTCGCGCGCGGTGAGCGCGGCCGCGGCCATTACGGGCCACTGCTGCAATCGACCAGTGGCGGATTAGTCGTCGTCGGGTGACAGCGCTGAGGCCACACGCGCTTCGAGCTCGCTCATGCGATCGCGCGTTTGCTCGGCGGTCGTTCGCAGCGCGCGCAGCTCGAGCAGCTCGTGCGCCATGTTCAACGCGGCCATGACGGCGACCCGGTCGGTGCCGATCACGCTGCCCCTGTTGCGCACCTCCTTCATACGCTCGTCGACGATCTGGGCCGCTGCGACGAGGTCGTCCTTTTCGTCCTCGCGGCACGCGACCTGGTAGTCGCGGTCGAGGATCCGGATGGTCACCGGTACCGAGGACTCCGTCATCAGGAGCTCTCCATCGCCTTGAGGCGCGAGATCATCGCCTCGACGCGTGCGCGCGCCTGCTCGTTCTTCTCGATCAGGCGCGCGCGCTCACCCGAGAGCGTCTCCTGTTGGTGGCGGAGCGACTCGTTCTCGGTCTGGAGGCGCTCGCACAGCGCGACCAGGTCCTCGACCTGGCGGCTCAACGCGTCGATCCGCGCCTCCATGTCCCGGGCCAGCTCTCGACTCATGCGCAGCATACTAGGGCCCGCCCACGGGCGGGTCAATGACGCCTCGCGGCGCTACGCTCGCCTCGTGCGGCGCCACCGCCAACCGCTAACTTGTTGCCACGGGCGCATTTTCGCGAAGCCCCCGATGCGGGTGCTGATCCCGGTCGCCGCGCTTGGCCCGAACCTTGCTCCTTTCGGTGGCGTCGCGCGGCGATTGGCCGTGTAGGCGGGCAGGCGCTAGCCGGAGCTGCTAGACTCGCGCGCGTGCGCCGTTTGGGAGCCCTGCCGATGACATTGCCCGCATGGGAAGAGGTCGAGGACCGCATGGCCGCTTTGCAAGCCCCCTGCGGGGCGTCGGAGGCGCACGGGATGCTGTGCGGCGTGCTCGCGGGCGCCGCCGAGCGGCCCCAGGCGGTGTGGCTCGAACGCGCCACGGGCGCGAGCGCGGCCGTAACGCCGTTGGACAGCTTGTACGAGGAGACACTGGGGCAGATCGACGATCCCGAGTTCGGCTTGGAGCTATTGCTGCCGGATGATGAGGCCACCGATATCGTCGATCGCACCGAGGCGCTGGCGCGCTGGTGTAGCGGTTTCGCCACGGGCTTCGGCTTGTCGGGGCGAACCGAGGCGAGTCTATCGGCGGAGGTGCGCGAATATCTCAGCGATATCACGCAAATCGCCGACGTCGAGGTCACCGGCGACGCCGACGATGAGGCCGCATTCGCCGAGGTAGCGGAATACGTGCGCATGGGGGCGCTGTTGACGCGGACGGAATGCCGCGGTACGCAAGGCACTGATTGACGCGGCGCGTGTTGCCACGGGTGCGATTCCGTTATGATCGGGCGTGCCAGTGAGCGGGGCGCCGCGCTTCCGGGTGGGCCACCCAACGGCGACGCAAGGCCGGGCGGTGGGCGCCGCACCATGGAACAACACGACAACCGGGTGAGCGTGCACCAATGCCGGGAACAGTCCGCAAGATCATCGAACGCATCAAAGAGCAGCGCGCCGGCGGCAACTCCGTCGTCGCGTTGACCGTCGAGACGCGGCTGGTGCTGCAAGGCTTCGATCCCCAGCGTTTCGATTACGATACACCGGACGATCCGGGACGCCTCGCGCGGATACGGGAAGTCGCCAACGAGATGAGCGTCGACATCGACGACATCCTGGGCGATGCCGATGTCGCGCCCGACCCGGAAGCGGAGCCGGCGCCGCCGCCCGGGGCGCCGAGCCAAAGCGGCAGTGGCGAGAGCGTCGCCCAAGCGGCGCAGGCCGCGGCGGCGGCTGCGGGCGTCACGGCGACGGGCACGGGGGGTGGCGCTGGCGTAGCCGCGGCGCCGACACTCCCGGACGACCACCCGCTGCGCCAGTTCAAGGAGCTCATCGACGAGTCGCTGGGCGGTGTCGCCGAGCAAGGCGAGGCCGGCAGCCAGACCGGGGCCTCGTTCGAGCATCTGATCAAGGCGAGCCTGCTCATCGCACTGTACTCGTTCGGCCGCGACAAGGTGTTTCTGGATCAGCTGCGCTACAACACGGCCTACCAGTGGTTTTTGGGCGTGGGCGCGAGCGCCGCTGACTACGACGCCGAGCGCTTCGCCGCCGACCGCGAGCGCGCCCTGGGCAGTCCCATCGCCCGGCGCGTGTTCGACGACTTGGTGCCGAAGGCGGGCCAACGCCAGCTGTTCTCCAGCGAGGTGCTCCAGGTCAACGGCCGCCTGATCAAGAGCTGGATGACCCAGCGCGCCGGCGCGTAGATGCGCCCGCGGGCGTGCTATCCTCGCGCGCCCGCGTAAAGCCCGGTAGCGAGCCCATGGATCCGCAGGAATACGCCCGACGCCGGCGCGCGCTGATGCG
>CAYTWS010000244.1:0-3733 GCA_964442145.1 uncultured Ectothiorhodospiraceae bacterium
GGGATTTTTTGAGTTCGCGCTTGCCGACGAGTGGGCGCAGGGCCTGCGGTACGGTCTTGCGCACATAGTATTTTCCGCTCCGGGAGCGGCGGTATGGGCGGGCCATGTTGAGCGGCACGGCTTTGTACCCCCTGTTTGTACCAGCAGGGCGGTCGCAAGCCGTTGATGTTTCCCAAGTAGTTGAGGGAAACGAAGTTTAGCAGGTGATTGGTGCCGAGGAGAGGACTTGAACCTCCACGGGGTCTCCCCCACTAGCACCTGAAGCTAGCGCGTCTACCAATTCCGCCACCTCGGCACGGTGGTGGGCTCCGGGCCGCGCCCGAAGGGTTGAAAAATGTACATAGGCCGCGCGGGCGTGTCAACGCCGCGCGCCGTTCACCATGGAGAACACCGACGAGATGACGACGAAGAAGAACAACCCGCCCAAGGATCCGGCCGCGGAACGCGAGGCCAAGCGCTACGGGCGGCCCATCCCCAGCCGCGAGCTCATCCTCAAGGAGCTCCATCGCGCCGCCGAGCCGATGGACTTCGACGAGATCGCGGCCTACCTGACGCTCACCGATGCCGACGACCTCGAGGCCCTGCGTCGGCGCCTCAACGCGATGGTCCGCGACGGCCAGCTCCTGCTCAACCGGCGCCACGGCTACGTCCCCGTCGACTCGAACAACCTCGTGCGCGGCCGGGTGATCGCCCATGCGGACGGCTTCGGCTTCCTCGTGCCGGATGAGGGGGGAGCGGATGTATTCCTCAGCCCGCGCGAGATGCGCCAAGTCCTGCACGGGGATCGCATCGTCGCCCAGGTCACGGGCATCGATCGGCGCGGCCGCCGCGAAGGCTCGGTCGCCGAGATCCTCCAGCGCGCCAACACGCGCGTGGTCGGGCACGTAACCATCGAGAGCGGTGTCGTCCTGCTGGTGCCGGACAATAGCCGCATCACCCAGGACATCCTGATCCCGCCCGAGCACGCCGGCGAGGTCGCCAGCGGTCAAATCGCGGTGGCCGAGATCGTCGAGCAGCCCACGCCGCGGCGCCAGCCCATCGGGCGCATCGTCGAGGTGCTGGGCGAGCGCCGCGAGGTGGGGATGGAAACCGATATCGCGATCAATTCGCACGGCATCCCGGCCGAGTGGCCCGAGCCGGTCGAGCAAGAGACCGCGCAACTGCCCGAGGTCGTACCCGAGCGCGACAAGAAGCGGCGCAAGGATCTGCGCGGCCTGCCGCTGGTCACCATCGACGGCGAGGATTCCAAGGATTTCGACGATGCGGTCTATTGCGAGCGCCGCGGCAACGAGTGGCGCCTGATCGTCGCCATCGCCGATGTCTCGGCCTATGTCGAGCCCGAGACCGCACTCGATGAGGAGGCCGCGCGCCGCGGGACCTCGGTGTATTTCCCGGGGCGCGTCGTGCCCATGCTGCCGGAGAAACTCTCCAACGGCCTGTGCTCGCTCAACCCCGACGTCGACCGGCTCTGCCTCGCCTGCGACATGCGCATCAACGAGCACGGCGAGATCCGGCGTACCCGTTTCCACGAGGCGGTCATGCGAAGCCATGGCCGGCTGACCTACACCGAGGTCGCGCAGATCCTGCTGGATCGCTCGCAGCGGGCGCGCGAGCAACGCTCCGAGCTGGTGCCGCATCTGGAGAACCTCTACGGGCTCTACGAGGTATTGCATCGCGCGCGCAAGCGCCGTGGCGCGATCGATTTCGACACGACCGAGACCGAGATCCAGTTCGGCGACGACGGCCGCATCGCCAACATCGCCCCGGTCGAGCGCAACGACGCCCACCGGTTGATCGAGGAGTGCATGATCGCGGCCAACGTGGCGACGGCGCGCTATCTGCGCCGCCAGCGCCTGCCCGCGCTCTACCGCGTTCACAATGGCCCCGATGCGGATCGGATCGAGGAGCTGCGCTCGTTCCTGTCCGAGCGTGGGCTCAAGCTCGGCGGCGGCGACGAGCCCCAGCCGGATCACTTCTCCAATGTGCTGCGCCAGGCGCGGGATCGCCCCGACGCCTACCTGATCCAGACCGTGCTGCTGCGCTCGATGCAGCGGGCGGTCTACCAGCCCGAGTGCAGCGGCCACTTCGGCCTCGCCCTGGACGAGTACGCCCACTTCACCTCGCCCATCCGGCGTTACCCCGATCTGCTGGTGCACCGTGCCATCCGGCACAGGCTGCAAGGCGGCAAGCCGAAGAGCTATCACTATGAGCACGAGGACATGGTGCGCTTCGGCGACCACTGCTCGATGACCGAGCGCCGCGCCGACGAGGCCACACGCGACGTCGAGGGCGTGCTCAAGTGCGAGTACATGGAGGACCGGGTCGGCGAGGTCTTCGACGGGTTGATCACGGGGGTGACGTCATTCGGATTGTTCGTCTGCCTCGACGAGACCTTTGCCGAGGGCCTCGCACACGTGACCACGCTCCCGCGCGACTACTACAACTTCGATCCCGTCGGCCACTGCCTCACGGGCGAGCGCTCCGGGCGCGTCTATCGCCTGGGCGACCCGCTGCAAGTCCGGGTCACGCGCGTCAACGTCGACGACCGCAAGATCGATTTCGAGGCGGTCTCCGAGCCCGTCTCCGGTGGTGGCGGCAAGGGCCGTAAGCCCGAGGGCAGCAAGAAGGCGGCGGCCAAGAAGAAGGCGGGCGCGAAGAAGAGCGCGCGCAAGAAGAAGGCCGCTGCCGCCGGCAAGAAGGAATCGGTGAGCCGCAATAAGGGTGCGAGCCGCAAGAAAACGCCGGCGCGCGGCTAACCCGGGCGCCGGGAGCCTGTCATGCATTGGAGTGCCGGCATCCATGCGGTCGAGACCGCGCTGGCGGGCGGAGCGGGGCGCGTCCAGCGCGTGCTTGTCGACCACCGCCGCCGCGACCGCCGTATCCAGCGCGTCATCGAGCGCGCCGAGGGCAACGGCATCCGTGTCGAACGCGTGGATCGGGCCACGCTCGACGAGTGCGTCCCGAACGCCCGGCATCAAGGCGTGTGTGCCGAGGTCGAGGGCGCGCCCGTGCTCGACGAGAAGGCGTTGGCGGAGGCGCTCGAGGCGGTCGCGACGCCGCTGGTGCTGGTCCTCGACGGTGTCCAGGACCCGCACAACCTGGGCGCGTGCCTGCGCTCGGCCGAGGCCGCGGGGGCGCACGCCGTGGTCATCCCACGCAATCGGGCGGCGCGTATCACGCCCGCGGTCGAGCGCAGCTCCGCCGGGGCGAGCGGGCGTATCCCGGTGGCCGCGGTGACCAACCTCGCCCGGGCCCTGGGGCGCCTGCGCGAGCTCGGCTGCTGGGTGGTCGGTACCGATGACGCTGCCCCCGCGAGCGTCTTCGACGCGGATCTCGCCGGCGCGCTCGCGCTCGTCGTCGGGGGCGAGGGCGAGGGCATGCGCAGGCGCACGCGGGCCGCGTGTGACGAGCTCGTCGCCATCCCCCTGGCGGGGCGCGTCGCCAGCCTCAACGTCTCCGTCGCCGCCGGGATCTGCCTGTTCGAGGCCATGCGCCAGAGCCGCGGCGCCGGCGGGCGCAGCGCCCCCGGCGCCGGACCATCGTGACGCCACGCCAGGCGCGCGCGCACGCCATTGGTGCGATTTGCATCGCGGCGAGACCGGCGGGTACACTTTCGCGCTTTCCGCGGCCCTGTGCCGCGGAGCGTGCTCCTTGCCGCACCGGCGCGACCGGGCGGCTCGAAACCACAAGGGGGTCGTTTTGCGACACTACGAGATCGTCTTTTTGGTCCATC
>CAYTWS010000245.1:0-3716 GCA_964442145.1 uncultured Ectothiorhodospiraceae bacterium
GGCTTCCTTGACGCGCAGGTGGTCCCCCAGCCCGTCGCGGGCGATGTCGGCGCGCAGGTCACGCACCTGCTCGGTGCAGGCGTTGTAGCCGGTGACGTCGACGCCGTGGTATTGGTGGGCGTGGTACATCAATCCGCCCCAGCCGCAGCCGATGTCGGCCATGCGCTCGCCGGGCTCCAGGCGCAGCTTGCGGCAGACGTGCTCGAGCTTGTTGCGTTGCGCCTCCTCGATGGTCTGGGTGCCTTCCTTCCAGTAGGCGCAGGTGTAGGTCATGGTCGGGTCATCGAGCCAGTACTCGAAGAACTCGCGTGGCAGGCCGTAGTGGTCGCGTGCGTTCTGTTTGGCGCGCTCGATGGTGCGGTTGGAGTAGCGCCACTCGTGCCAGCGGTTACGCAGCGAGACCAGCGGATTGGGCTTGGCGAACTTGCTGTCGTAGCTGGCCGTGAAGACCGCCTGCAAATCACCGTCGATGTCGATGTCCTGGCGGAAGAACGACTCGAGTAGGCCGATGTGACCGAACGCGATCGCGTTGTATTGCGCGCGCGCCGCCTTGAAGCGCACGGTCGCGTCGGGCTCGTTGTCGGTATTGGCCGTCTCCGTGCCGTCGGTGAAGATGAAGCGGAGGCCGACCCGGGTGCGGTCGAGAAATGGCTCCAAGCCGCGCGTGAGCAGTCTCGATGACAGCATGCCCTCTCCTTACAGAGTGATTCTTCGGCGTTATTGGATACGGTTATCTGTCGTCCGCGTCAACCCGCCCCTTGATCCCGCCTCGACACCACCGCACATAGCGGGGAGAACCGGCCACGTCATGGGTGCGTCGGGCGCAGTCGAGGAGGGAGAGCATCATGGTGTCTGCATTGACCGAACAGCAGCAAGAGCAATTGCGCGAGCAGCTCGAGAACCAGCGCGCGACGCTGTCCGCCGACGTCGACAATGAGATCCGCCGCTCGGGTAGTCAGACCTACACGGGCTTGGTCGGCCAGGTCGGCGACCTCGAGGACCAGGCGCTGGCGGACCTGCTGGTCGACGAGAATCTCGCAGCGGTTCACCGCCACATCCGCGAGCTGCGCGAGATCGACGATGCGTTGGCGCGCATGGAGACGGGGACTTACGGTGAATGCGTCGATTGCGGTGAGGCGATCGGGGCGGAGCGCCTCCAGGCCTACCCGACCGCCGTGCGCTGCATCGATTGTCAGTCGATCTACGAGCGCACCCACGCCGAGCCGGGGCACCCGAGCCTGTGATGGCCGCCGCGGGTGGCCGCTGGGCGGTCGCGGGCGGCCCGGCGCCGCTTCGCGCGGGCGGGGTGCCGTGGCCGCGCTCGTCTATTTCTTGCTCTTCTTCTGGGGGACGTAGAGGTCGGTGATGGTGCCCTCGGCCATCTCCGCGGCGAGCCCGAGCGACTCCGACAGCGTCGGGTGGGGATGGATGGTCAGTGCGACATCCTCGATGTCGGCCCCCATCTCGAGCGCCAGCGTGGCCTCGGCAATGAGATCGCCGGCATGCGGCCCCGCAATGCCGGCGCCCAGGATGCGCTGGGTCTCGGGATCGTAGACGAGCTTGGTCATACCCTCGTCGCGGTCCATGCCGAGCGCGCGGCCCGAGGCGGCCCACGGGAAGGTGGCCTTGTCGTAGGCGATGCCCTGCTCCTTGGCGTCGGTCTCGGTCAGCCCCATCCACGCGATCTCGGGGTCGGTGTAGGCCACTGATGGAATCGTGCGCGCGTCGAATGCCGAGCGCTGCCCGGCGCAGACCTCGGCGGCGACCTTGCCCTCGTGCGTCGCCTTGTGGGCCAGCATCGGCTGGCCGATGATGTCGCCGATGGCGTGGATGTGGTCGACGTTGGTCCGCAGGTACTCGTCGGCGGCGATGAAGCCGCGCTCGTCGACGTTCACACCCGCCGCCTCGGCGCCGATGTTGTGGCCATTGGGTATACGCCCCACCGAGACCAGTACCCGGTCGAAGGTGTCGCTGCCGGGCGTCTTGCCACCCTCGAACTGGACCGTGATGCCGTCGTCGCCGGCCTCGGCGCGGGTGACCTTGGCCCCGGTGTAGATCGCCTCGTAACGGGTCTTGATGCGCTTTTGCAGCACCTTGACAAGATCGCGGTCGGCGCCCGGCATCAAGCCGTCGGCGAGCTCGCAGACGGTGACCCTCGAGCCCAGCGCGTCGTAGACGCAGGCCATCTCGAGGCCGATGATGCCGCCACCGATGACGAGCAGGCGCTCGGGGATCTCGTCGACCTCGAGTGCCCCGGTCGAGGTCATCACGCGCTCGTCGTCCCAGGGCAGGGCAGGGAGCTTGGCCGACTGTGAGCCCGCGGCGATGATGGCGCGCTCGAAGCCCACGGTCCGCGTGCCGTCGCGCGTGGCGACCGAGACGCTGTTGGGCGAGGTGAATTGGCCCGTGCCGTGCACGACCGTGACACCGCGCTGCTTCGCCATGGTCTTGAGGCCGCCGGTGAGCTTGCCCACGACCTCGTTCTTCCACTCGCGTAGGCGGTTATTGTCGATGGTCGGTTGCCCGAACGAGACACCGTGGTCGGCGGCCCGCTCGGCCGCGGTGATGACCTCGGCGGTGTGCAGATACGCCTTCGACGGGATGCAGCCGACGTTGAGGCACACGCCGCCCAGGCTGTCGTAGCGCTCGACGAGCACCACGCTGAGCCCCAGATCGGCCGCGCGGAAGGCGGCGGTGTAGCCGCCGGGGCCGGAGCCGAGCACCAGGACCTGGCACTGGATGTCGGTATCGGTCGGCGCCGATGGCACCGTGGCTTCGCCCTTGGACTCGCGCGCGCCGTCGGCGGCCGGCGCGCCGTCGGCGTCCACGTCCGCGGCCCCGCCGGCGGCATCCGTCGCGGTCTCGGCCTTGTCGGCGTGCGCCGACGCTTCATCACCGGCGTCCTGCGCCGTCGCCGCGGCGCCCGCCTCGGCCGGCTCGAGGGTCAGGATGGTGTCGCCCTGGGCGACGCTGTCGCCGACGCTGATCTTGACCTCATTGACCGTGCCGCCCTCGGGGGCGGGGATCTCCATGGAGGCCTTGTCGGACTCCAGCGTGATCAGCGAATCCTCGGCGGCGATGGTGTCGCCGGGCGAGACCAACACCTCGATGACCTCGACCGAGTCGAAGTCACCGATGTCGGGTACGGGGATGTCCTTGGTCTGGCTCATTGTCTAGGCCTCATATTTTTCCGGCCGTTGTAGAACCACGAATGAACACGAATGGACACGAATTAAAAGCTTCGTGGTTCGCGCAAACCCGCGGGAGCGCAGCTGATCCCGCTGAGCGCGTCGTACGATCTATTAGAACCACAAAATAAACACAAGATGAACACAAAATGAGAGCAATAGGTACCACTTTTATCGCTTATTGCTAAGCGTCCAACGAGGATTTTGTGTCCATTTTGTGGTTCATTCAGAACGTCCGGCAGCCGTCGCGGGGTCAGCGAAGCTCTGGCAGCCGAAGCCCCCCACTTGGGTGAGCAATTCGTGTCCATTCGTGTTCATTGCTCGGCGCATCCCTGCGCCTCGCCCCTTCGGGGCCTGCGCTTCGCGCAGTCCCAATCTGCTCCTGCAGATTGGTCGTGGTTCAAACATGCTACTAAAGCAGCATCCGGCGCATGTCGGCGAGTAGGCTCGCCAGGTACGTCGTGAACCGGGCCGCGTCGGCGCCGTCGATGACGCGGTGGTCGTAGGACAGCGACAGCGGCAGCATCA
>CAYTWS010000246.1:0-3712 GCA_964442145.1 uncultured Ectothiorhodospiraceae bacterium
ACTGTGCGTCCAATCCACAGGACTCGATGAAACCAGGAATCCCCGGCGGGCGCCGCAGTGCATCCGGATGCGCGGCTCACGCGGACGGGGTTGCGGGCGCATCGCGGTGGCGCGCCCGCTTGTAGGGGCGGGCCCGCCGATGTGCGAACATCGCGTGGCCGCGGCGCGATCGCCGCCCGGCGCTGGCGGGGTTTGCCCACGGATCCGGCTTACGGGGCCTAGCCCATGATCGAGTTCGACGGTGTCAGCAAGGACTTCGGCGGCGCGCCCGCGGTCGCCGATCTGGACCTCACCATCGGCGACGGCGAGCTCACCGTGCTCGTGGGCCCGTCCGGCTGCGGCAAGACCACGTGCCTGCGCATGGTCAACCGCCTCGAGGAGCCCTCCAGCGGGCGCATCCGCGTCAACGGCGGCGACGTCATGGATCAGGAGCCGATCGCCCTGCGCCGCGGCATCGGCTACGTCATGCAGAGCCCGGGGCTGTTCCCGCATCGCCGCATCCGCGACAACATCGCCACCGTGCCCCGGCTGATGGGCTGGCCGGCCGCGGCCATCGACGCGCGCGTGCGCGAGCTCACCGAGCTCGTTGGCCTCGCCCCCGAGGTGCTGGGACGCTATCCCCATGCGCTGTCGGGCGGTCAGCAACAGCGCGCCGGTGTCGCGCGGGCGTTGGCCGCCGACCCCAAGATCCTCCTGATGGACGAGCCCTTCGGCGCGGTCGACCCGGTGGTGCGCCAGCACCTGCAGGACGAGCTCGTGCGCCTGCAGCGCCGGCTGCACAAGACCATCGTCTTCGTCACCCACGACATCGAGGAGGCCATCCACATCGGCGACCGTGTGGCGGTCATGCGCGCGCCGGGCGAGCTGGTGCAGTACGACGGCCCGCGCGATCTATTGGCCGCGCCCGCCGACGACTTCGTCGCCGATTTCCTGGGCCAGGACCGCGAGCTGCGGCGCCTGGCGCTGATCCGCACCGACGAGCTCGCGACCACCCCCGCGCCCGCGGTCGCCGTGGGCGCGAGCGCGGCGGCCGCACGCCGAGCCGCCGCCGAGCACGGCTGCGACTGGGTGTTCGTGCTCGACGCCGACGGGCGCCTGCGGGGCTGGCTCGAGCCGGCGGCGTTGGGGGAGTCGGCGGTGACGCTGGCGGCGACCGAGCCGCTGGACTACAGCGTCGGCCCGGAAGACTCACTGCGCACCGCGCTCAACGCCATGGTCGCCTCGCCCATCGAGGTCGCCCCGGTGCACGACGACGACGGCGTCCACCAGGGCATGCTCACCCAGGCGCAATTGCGCGCCCGGCTGGTCTGAGCCTTGTTCCGCTGGTCCTGGGTCGAGGGCAACAGCGGCGTCATCGCCGACAAGCTGGTCGAGCACGTCCAGCTCACCGGCAGCGCGCTGTTGCTCGGGATGGCGATCGCGTTCCCGCTGGCGCTGGCCGCGCGGCGCTGGCCGCGGCTGCACGGACCCTTCCTGGGGCTCTCCGGGGTGGCGTTCACCATCCCCTCGCTGGCGCTTTTCATCCTGCTCATCCCGTTCACGGGCCTGTCCATGGCGACCTCGCTGATCGGGCTGACGCTGTACACCCTGCTCATGCTGTTCCGTAACGCGGTCGCGGGCTTCGACGGCGTGCCGGAGGATGTCCGCGAGGCCGCGAGGTCGCTGGGCTATACCAGCGCGCGCCAGCTGCTGACCGTGGAGCTGCCGCTGGCGCTGCCCGTGATCATGGCCGGCATCCGCATCGCCACGGTGACCACGATCGGGCTGGTGACGGTCACCGCGCTCATCGGCCAGGGCGGGCTGGGCCAGCTCTTCATCACGGGATTCACGCTGCAGTTCCCCACGCCGCTGCTGGTGGGCTTCGTGCTGTCGGTGGCGCTGGCGGTGGTGGCGGACCTCGCCCTGGTGGGGCTGCTGCGGTGGCTGACCCCTTGGCGCCGGGGGCGCGCATGATCGGCGGCGGCCTGCATTTCGCGCGCCCGGCGATCGCGAGCGCGGCCGCCGTCGCCCTGCTCGCCGTCTCGGCGGGGGCTTGGGCCGCGGCCACGGGCGGCGTCGGCGCCTTCTGGCTGGGGCTCTGGGAGTGGTTCACGACGGCCGCCCACTGGCGCGGCGGCGACGGCATCCCCGTGCGCGTGCTCGAGCACGTGTATTACACCGTCGTCTCGATGGCCCTGGCGATGGCGATCGCGCTGCCGGTGGGCATCGGCCTGGGCCATATCGGCCGCGGCGGTCTGCTCGCGATCAACGTCGCCAACATCGGCCGCGCCGTGCCCGAGTTCGGCGTGGTGATCCTGGTGTTCATCATCGCCGGCTTCGGCGATCTGCCCATCATCGTCACGCTGGTGGCCCTGGCCATCCCGCCCATGCTGACCAACAGCTTCGTCGGCATGCGCGCGGTCGCCCCCGAGGTGCGCGAGGCCGCCCGCGGCATGGGCATGACGGGCACCCAGATGCTCTGGCGCGTGGAGCTGCCCATCGCGGGGCCCGTCGTCATGGCCGGGATCCGCACCTCGGCGGTGCAGGTCCTGTCGACGGCGACGCTGGCGGCCTACGTCGGGCTGGGTGGGCTCGGGCGCTATCTCATCGACGGCCTGGCGCAGAAGGCCATGGTGCAAGTGCTCGGGGGCGCGATCCTGGTCGCGTTGTTGGCGCTCGCGGTCGAGGCTATCCTGGCCTTCATTCAACGCCGGGTGGTCTCGGCGGGGCTCGAGCAAGCATAGGGCAATACAAAGGGGCATCGATGCACATACACCCGCGCAACCTCCTCGCCGGCGTGGCCGGTCTCTTCCTGGCCGCGACCCTGCCCGCGCAGGCGGCGGTC
Organism: uncultured Ectothiorhodospiraceae bacterium; assembly: GCA_964442145.1. GTDB lineage: Bacteria > Pseudomonadota > Gammaproteobacteria > XJ16 > Halofilaceae > Halofilum. The sequence goes on from CAYTWS010000246.1 coordinate 2,825, forward strand.
ACCGTCGGCTCGACCAACTTCGGCGAGCAGCTCATCCTCGCCCATGCCTACGCCATGGTCCTCGAGGACCGGGGCGTCGAGGTGAACAAGCGCCTCAACCTGGGCTCGCGCGAGGTGGTCTATCCCTCGCTCGTCGCCGGCGAGATCGACGTGCTGCCCGAATACACGGGCGCATTGCTCGCGCACATCAGTGACAGCGAGGAGATCCCGGCACGCGCGCCCGCCGAGGTCGCCGAGGCGGTGCGCGCCCGCCTGCCCGACGGACTCGTGCTGCTCGAGCCATCCGAGGCGCAGAACAAGGACACGCTGGTCGTGCGCCCCGAGACCGCCGAGCAACACGGGCTCGAGACCTTCTCCGACCTCGCGCCGGTCGCGGGCGAGCTCGTCGTCGGCGGCCCGCCCGAGATGAAGACGCGCCGCGTGGGCCTGTCCGGCCTCAAGGACATCTACGGCATCGAGTTCAAGGCGTTCCGCTCGCTCGACGCGGGCGGGCCCGTGACCATCGGTGCGCTGAGCAACGGCGCCATCGACGTCGCGCGCATGTTCACCACCCAGGGCGTGATCGACGAGCGCGGCTGGGTCGTGCTCGAGGACGACAAGGGCCTCAACCCGGCACAGAACCTGGTGCCGCTGGCGCGCCGCGAGGTCGTCGACGACCGCGTACGCGATGCGCTCAACGCGATCTCCGAGGCGCTTTCGACCGGGACCCTGCAGCGGCTCAATCGCCAGATCAGCGTGGACAAGCGCGATCCGGCCGACGTCGCCGCCGACTGGGTCCGCGAGGTGGACCTGGTCTCGGGCGACTGAGGTGGCGGCGTCTGCGGATCACGCCAAGACGCCAAGACCGCTAAGCGTTCATCGGATAGAGAGCCCGGGTGTCGTGACCAC
>CAYTWS010000247.1:0-3699 GCA_964442145.1 uncultured Ectothiorhodospiraceae bacterium
TCGATCGAGCGGAGGCCGTCGATCAGGCGCGCGCCCAGCTCGCGTGCGCGGCCGGCGAGATCGTCGTCGACGACGACGTCGAGCGCGGCCGTGGCGACCGCGCTGGCGAGCGGGTTGCCGCCGAAGGTGCTGCCGTGGTCACCGGGGCGGAACACGCTCATGATCTCGCGCGAGGCCAGGCAGGCCGAGACCGGATAGACGCCGCCGCCGAGGGCCTTGCCGACGACCATGACGTCGGGGGCGGCGCCGGCCTCGTGCTGGTGGCAGAACAGGGCGCCGGTACGGCCCAGGCCCGTCTGGACCTCGTCGGCGATCATCAGGATGCCGTGGCGATCGCACAGCTCGCGCACCGCCCGCAGATAGCCCGCCGGCGGCACCACGATCCCGCCCTCGCCCTGGATGGGCTCGAGCAGGATGGCGACCGTGTGCTCGGTGATCGCGGCCTCCAGCGCGTCGACGTCACCGAAGACGACGTGGCGGAAGCCGGGTGTGACGGGCCCGAAGTCGTCGTGGTAGTGCGTGTCCGACGACAGGCTCACGCCCATGAGCGTGCGGCCGTGGAAGTTGCGGTCGCAGCAGATGACCTCGGCGTGGCCGCGCTCGATCCCGCGGCGCTCGTAGCCCCACTTGCGGGCGAGCTTGACGGCGGTCTCGACGGCCTCGACGCCGGTGTTGACCGGTAGCGCCATCTCCATGCCAGCGACGCCGCAGAGGCGCTCGAGGAACGGGCCGAGGCAGTCGTTGTGGAACGCGCGCGACGTCAGCGTCAGGCGTTCGCACTGGTCCGTCAGGGCGCGCAGGATGCGCGGGTGGCGGTGGCCCTGGTTCACCGCGGAGTAGGCGGCGAGGCAGTCGAGGTAGCGGTTGCCGTCGACGTCCTCGAGCCAGCAGCCCTCGCCCTTGGCGAGCACGACCGGCAGCGGCCCGTAGTTGTGCGCGCCGAAGGCCTCGGTTTGCTCGATGATGGCTGATTGGCGATCCGTGATCGCACGGTCTCCGATGACGGCGTTCATATCTACACCACCTTTGCGAGGGCGTTCTCGCCGAAGAGGTGCCCGACGAGTTCGACCCCTAGGCGGGCCGTGCGGCCGCCCTCGTCGAGCACGGGATTGAGCTCGACCACGTCCAGCGAGCCCAGGCGGCCGCTGGCGTGGATCATGTCCATGCAGGTCCGGGCATCGTGGGCACGCGGCCCGCCCGCCTCAGGCGTGCCTACCCCGGGCGCGTCGGCGGGGTCGACGAAGTCGAGATCGAGGCTCACGTGCAAGTGCGCGTCGAGGCGCTCGACCTCGGCGAGGATCTCGGCCATGACGGCGCGCATGCCGTCGCCACGGATCCGCTGCGCCCTGGCGACGTGGACGCCGCTGCGCGCGATCAAGCGGCGCTCGCCGGGGTCGATCGAGCGGATACCCGCCTGGAAGATCCGGTCGGGGGCGACCATTGGCCGGGCGTGGCCGAGGGCGAGCAACGCCGCCGCGCCGTGACCGCACGCCACTGCCACCGGCATGCCGTGGATGTTGCCCGAGGGTGAGGTCGCGCCCGTGTTCATGTCCGGGTGCGCATCCAGCCACAGGAGACACAGCGGGCGCGCCGTGCGGGCGCAGTGCGCCGCCGCGGCCGCGACCGAGCCGATTGCCACCGAGTGATCGCCGCCCATCACGAGCGGGAGATGCCCACCGGCGAGCGCATCCCCCACGGCGGAGCGCAAGCCGTGCGACCAGGCGGCGATCGCGTCGAGGTGGCGGTAGCCGTCGACCGGCGCTCGGTCGCAGCGGGCCGGGCCGGTGACGTCCCCCCGATCGTCGACGGCCCGGCCACTGCGCGCGAGCGCGCCCGCGAGACCGGCGCCGCGAAGCGCGTTCGGGCCCTGGTCGGCGCCGGCTACGCCCGCGCCGACATCGCAAGGGGTGCCGAGGACGACGACCGAGTCCGGGTGTGCGCGGGCTTCGTTGCCTCGGGGTGCTGCAGCGGGCATGGTCGTCTCCTGTGCGCACCGTCGGCTCGCGACGGTTCGAGCCTAGGATTACACCGCACGCCACGAATGGGCTGTGGGATTGCACCGCCCGTGCCGCAGGCCATGCGCTGCCAGTGCGCGTGCGCCGCAGGATCTGCGTCGCGGCGCGCGCGGGCGCCGCTTTCGCCGAGAGGAATCGCCCCTATGAGCGACAAGATCCGATTGGACCGGACCGACATCGCGATCCTGTCGGTGTTGCAAGGCGAGGCACGCATCACCAACCGCGAGCTCGCCGAGCGTGTGCATCTGTCGGCGTCGTCCTGCTCGCAGCGCGTGCGCAAGCTCGAGGACGCTGGGGTCGTGCGCTCGTACAATGCGCGCATCGGGCTCGAGCGCATCTGCCGCAGCGTGACGGTCATCGCGGAGGTCACCCTCAACAACCACGAGCGCGCCGACTTCCAGCGCTTCGAGCGGGCGGTGGAGGCGATCCCCGAGGTCACCGAGTGCCTCAAGGTCAGCGGCGAGCACGACTACATCCTGCGCTTCGTCTGTGCCGACATGGCGCAGTACCACAAGCTCTCCGAGGACCTGCTCAACACGGGCCGCGGGGTCGCCCATCTGTCGAGCCACGTGGTGCTCGCGTCGAGCAAGGACAGCGCGGGGTTCCCGCTCGATACCCTGTTGAGCGAGCCCGGCGACGACTGAGCGCGCGCGTTCGGTGGGATCGGGGGCCATCGGGTCATCGAGGCGATCCCGACTTCAACGGCCGCGTGCGAAGCGCTCGGCTGATAGCATGCGCTGCCCTCCTCAGCCGAGCCCCGATGTGGCCACACCCGGTCGAGCCAAGGTCTCGCGCGGCAGCAGCAATGCCCAGCTCGGCATGGTGTTGATGGCGCTGACGATGCTGTTGGTGCCCTGCATCGACGCGATCGGCAAGCATCTGGCGGCGACGTTGCCGCCCGGGCAAATCGCTTGGGGCCGCTTCCTGTTCCAGACGCTGGTGCTCGCGGCGATCATGGTCGCCACGGGCCGGCGGCTGCGTAGCCACCAATACGGCGTCCACGCCGCGCGCGGGCTGCTGCTCGCCAGCGCGATCCTGCTGCTGTTCTGGGCGCTCAAGTATCTGCCGATCGCCAATGCCATCGCGATCTTCTTCGTCGAGCCGCTCATTCTGACGTTGCTCTCGGCGGCGTTCTTGGGCGAGCGCATCGGCCCGAGGCGCTTGGCCGCCGTGGTCGTCGGCCTCGTCGGCGCGCTCATCGTCATCCGGCCCAATTGGGCGGCCTTCGGCGGGGCGGCGGTGCTGCCGCTGGGCACGGCGGTGTGCTTCGCCGGCTACCTCGTGCTCACGCGCCACGCGGTCGCCGGCGAGGACCCGCTGGCGATGCAGCTCTGGGCGGGGGTGTTCGGAACGCTCGGGCTGTCGGTGGCCATCGCCGTGGGCGCGGTCACCGGTGCCACCGTGCTCGACCCGATATGGCCCCAACCGACCGAGTGGGCGCTGCTGGCCGCCGTCGGCACGATCGCGGCGTTCGCCCACGTGGTGCTCGCGTTCGCCTTCCGCTATGCCGAGGCGGGCCTGCTCGCGCCGTTCCAGTATCTCGAGATCACCACCGCCACGCTCCTCGGCTACGTGATCTTCGACGAGCTCCCCGACGCGATCACCTGGCTCGGTACGGCGCTGATCATCGCGGCGGGGCTCTACGTCTTCGCCCGGGAGCGCCGCCTAGCCCGGCGCGCCGCGG
>CAYTWS010000248.1:0-3679 GCA_964442145.1 uncultured Ectothiorhodospiraceae bacterium
GAGGCCGCGGGCGTGGGCCGACTCACCCCGTGTAGGCCGGCGCGTTGCCCGGCTTCCACTTGATGTTGCAGCCCATGCTCGGCTTTTGCTCCTGCGGCGCGGGTGTGCCCTCGAGCAACGCGTCGGCCGCCGCGCGCAGATCCTCCCCCGTGACGGGCTCGTTGTTGCCCGGTGTGGCGGCGTCGAAACGCCCCCGGTAGACCAACCGGTGGTCGCGGTCGAACAGGAAGAAATCGGGGGTGCAAGCCGCCCCGTAGGCCTTCGCCACTTCCTGGCTCTGGTCGAACAGATACGGGAACATGAACCCGCTCGAGCGCGCCATCTCGGCCATCTCGTCGGGGTGGTCGTCCGGGTAGGCGTCGACATCGTTGGCGTTGATCGCGACCACGCCCAAGCCGCGCTCCTGGTACTCGTGTGCGAAGCCGGCGAAAACACTCTTGATGTGCAGCACGAACGGGCAGTGGTTGCACAGGAACGCGACCAAGAGCGGCTTGCCGGCGAACTCGCTCTTGCTCACGGTCCGCCCGGTCGCGGGCTCGGGTAGGCTGAACTCCGGCGCCGGCGTGCCGAGCTCCACCATCGTCGAGGGGGTCTTGGCCATGGCTGCCTCCGTCTCGGTTACGCTGTGATCTGCGACATGAGGCCGAGTCGGCGCTAAGGCAATGGCTGCGCCGTGTCCGGTCGTCGCCGGCGACAGGCTCAGTAGCGCCGGAATACGCCGATACCGATATGGAACCGAGGCTCGTCACGACGCACCTCGGCCCGCGGTTGCCAGAGTTTGATGGCTTCGACGTCGACCGTCGGGAATGTGTAGGTAACCTCGTCGATCGGGCCCTCTTCGGTCCCCGTGATCACACCGCGGAGCGTGATCTCCCGACCGGGTTCGTACTCGGCCGTCTCGAGGTAGCCGGACTCGTAGGCCCGGAACCGGCCCATCGGCTGTTGCTCCGTGTCGGGGCGCTGGGCCCGGGCGCGCGTGGGATAGGCCACGATCTCCAGGCGTGTGCGCTCGGCCAGGTTCTTCGACGAGACGATCTTGCCGCCCCAGACGATCGTCTTGCCTTGCGCCGCGCTCGGCTGCGCTTGAACATCGCTCGGCTCGAGATCGAGGTCGGCGCCCTCGACCGATAGGGGCCCCGGGGCGCATGCCGTCAGCGCGGCCGCCCCCATGAGCGCGAAAAGGGCGAGGCGTACACGTTGGCCCATCGATCCTCCCGGACCGTCCGCCCCCGAGGGCGTCGGCCGACTACGCTATAGTGACGACGGTTGCGGTCGCCGCGACCGAACGGCCCAACATGCCGGGGAGCTTTGAGACCGTTGATCGAATGGTACCGCAATTGGCGTCGCAACCGGATCCTGCGGCGCCACGGCTTTTCCGACCGGGAATGGGAGCGCCTCATCCAGCACGTGCCCGCCGTCGCCCGCTACGACGCGCGCACGCGCCAGCGCCTGCGCGAGCTGGTTACACTGTTCCTCCACCACAAGTCGATCGAGCCGGCCGGTGGCCTCGAGCTCACCGACACCATCCGCCAGTCGATCGCGCTGCAGGCGTGCCTGCCCATCCTCGGCCTCGGGCTCGCCTGGTACGAGGGCTGGCGCTCGGTGGTGGTCTATCCGGGCGACTTCGAGGTCCACGACACCTGGACCGACGAGGACGGCGTCGTCCACGAGCTCGAGGAGGTCCGTGCCGGTGAGGCTTGGCCCGAGGGGCCCGTGATCGTCTCCTGGACCCCGGACGATCCCGAGGGCCCGGCGATCGTGATCCACGAGTTCGCCCACAAGCTCGATCTGTTGAACGGGGCCGCCAACGGCATGCCGCCGTTGCACAGCGACATGGCCACCAGCGAGTGGACCAACGTGTTCTCCAAGGCGTTCGCCGACTTCACCGAGCGCGAGCGCCGCGGCGAGCCCCTGCCGTTCGACGCCTACGCCGCCACCGACCCGGCCGAGTTCTTCGCCGTCGCCAGCGAGGTCTTCCTGCTCGACCCCGACCGCGTGCGCGACGCCTATCCGCGCGTCTACACCCAGCTCGCCGCGTTCTACCGCCAACACCCGCGCACGCTATAGCAGCCGGCGCTGGACACGTTGATCGTTCACGCAAAGCCGCAAAGGACGCAAAGAAAGATTCGTGATTGATAAGGATCGAGTAACTCAGGGCCGCCAGAGCGCAGTTTGTTGAGGATAGGAAAAGTGCTTTTTCCATTGGAGCAGGCAGGCTGACTCAGGCCGGCGCGATGGGGGGAATCCACGCCTACCGGTGGCATTTCTCGTTCACGAAAGAAGCCACCCGATTCGGTGGAATAATTACAACTCTTGGCGCCCTTTGCGGCTTTGCGTGACCCACACACGCACTGCCGATCGAATCCGTTCAGGGCACGACGACCAGGGGGATGTCCTCGCTCTCGGTGAGCAGGTCGGCGTCGGCTTGGCGCAGCAGGGGCGTATCGCGGCTGATGAACAGCAGCCGCGAGCGCTCGTTGCGGGCGAGCTGGTGCACGGCCGTCGGCGTCAGGCGCGGGATCTCGCGGAAGTGCGGCTCGATGCCGTGCTCCTCGAGGGCCTGGCGGGCTTGGTGGCGCCCGGCGGTGTCGCCGGTGCCCGGTCCCAATAGCAGCGTCAGTGGTGAGCGCGTGTGGCGCGCCAGGGCGATCGCGCGCGACAGGGCCCGGGTCGCGCCATCGCTGCCGTCGAGTACCACCATGGGGCCGCTCACGGTCGCTCGCTCTACGGGGCGCCCCAGCAGGACCACCGCGCAGTGGGCATCGCCCATCAGGGCCTCGAGGAGCCCGCCGGGACGCTGCGCCCACGGGGTACGGCGGGCCACGAGCACGTCATCGGGATAGACACGCGCACGGACCGCCTCGTTGCGCCGGCCGTGGCCGATCTCGAGGGTGGTGTCGATGCCGTGACGCCGGGCGAGCTCGGCGAGCGTCCGGCGATAGCGCTCGGCGCGTTCGCTTAGCCGGGCCTCGACCTCGGCCGTCGACAGGGGCCGGGCACGGCCGCTGGAGAAGCCGATCTCGCGGGCGAAGGGCAGGCCCGCGCTGGCCAGCAGATCGAGGTCCTGGACGAGCAGGCCGACCAGCGGCAGGCCGCCGCGCTCGGCTAGATCGGCCGCGGCCTCGAGGGTCTCGTCCCCCGTCCCGCCCTCGAGCAGGACGAGGATGCGGTCGACGCGGTCCGGGCGACTCGCCATCGCCGTCCTCCCCGTTGCCGCTCACGGCCAGCGCTTGCGAGAGCCCGACGCCGGCGACCGCCGACAGCAGGGCGCACACCTCGGCCACCGACGCGCTGTCGCCCTCGACGCCGCCGTAGTTCTGCTCGAACGCGAGGCTGGCGTGCAGCGGCAGGGGGCGCTCCGGGGCGTAGCGGGCGCCGATGTAGTTGCTGATGATCAGTACCGCCTTGGAGTGGATGTTGCCGCCGAGCTTGGCCTCGCGCTCGATGTCGATGAGCTCGCCCTGGCCCAGGCGCGCGGTGGCCGTGATGCGGCTGCCCTTGCCGAAGGCGTAGCCGCCGAGCTGCATCACCGCGAGCCCGTTGACCTGTCCGGCGACGCGCCCGCTGGTGTCGATGTAGAGGGTGTCGCGCTGGATCTGGCGCTCCATGCGCTCGCGCACGCGGTTGGCGCGGCGCTCCTGGGCGTCGATCGCGGCTTGCACGTGCTCGCCCGCGATCG
>CAYTWS010000249.1:0-3675 GCA_964442145.1 uncultured Ectothiorhodospiraceae bacterium
GATCGAACGGGTTCGTGCTCTCACCCTCGACGGCATTGAGCGCGAGCTTTTGCGCAACGTCCTGGCTCAGGTAGCGCTGGCCGTTGAGCACCTTGCGCAGTGCCTCATCCATCTCGCCAAAGGCACAACCTTTGCTTAGGAATCCCGAGACACCGATTTCCAATAGCGTCCTCGGCAGCGGGCCGTCCGAATGAGCGGTGAGGATGATGACACGGCAGTCGGGGTGGACCCGACCGATTTTTTGGGTGGCCTCGAAGCCCCCAATACCGGGCATCTGGATATCGATCAAACCGATGTCGGGGCGATGCTCGCGCGTGAGCTCGACCGCTTGCTCACCCGTCGCGGCCTCGGCGACCACGCGGCAGTCACACTCTTCCAGCAGGCGGCGAATGCCCGTACGGACCAGCTCGTGGTCGTCGGCGATGAGTACGCTCGGGTTCATAACCATTGCGACGGGCTCCCCTCCCGTTGTTGCCGCACTGTGCGATCAGTACGTGATCAGCGCGGACCCCCAAGTAAAGCCTCCCCCGAACGCTTCCAATAGCAGCGTGTCGCCGGCATTGATGCGGCCGTCGCGCACGCCCGTATCGAGCGCCAGCGGGATGGAGGCAGCCGACGTATTCCCGTGTCGGTCGACCGTGATAATGACATGTTCCAAATCGAGCTTCAGCTTGCGCGCCGTCGCCGCGATGATGCGGATGTTCGCCTGGTGCGGCACGAGCCAGTCGATCTGGTCTTGGGAGATACGGTTGTACGCCAACGTCTCATCGACGATGCGGCCCAAGGTGTTCGTCGCCATCTTGAACACCTCATTGCCCTTCATCTCCACGAACGCCCGCCCAGCCATGACCTCCTCGGACTCGCGCGACACACCCTTGGGCACGTGGAGCAAGTGGGCGTAGCTGCCATCCGCGTGCAGGTGCGTCGAGTGGACGCCGGCCTCTTGCGAGGGCTCGACGATCGTCGCTCCCGCGCCGTCACCGAACAGCACGCAGGTCCCGCGATCGGTCCAGTCGATGATGCGCGAGATGGTCTCGGCGCCCACGACCAAGGCGCATTGGGCACCGCCCGTGCGAACGAAACGGTCGACGACGCTCAGGGCATAGACGAAGCCCGTGCACACGGCCTGCACGTCGAAGGCGGCGCACCCGTGGATCCCCAGCCGCGCTTGCAGCAGGCAGGCGGTGGACGGGAACACCCGGTCGGGCGTGGTCGTCGCGACCACGATCAAGTCGACCTCGCCGGGCTGGCGCCCCGCGGCCTCCAGCGCCGAGCGCGCCGCTCGCTCGGCGAGGTCGCAGGTCCCTTCTGCGTCGGCGACGATGTGGCGCTGGCGGATGCCGGTGCGCTCACGAATCCATTCGTCGCTGGTCTCGACCATCGCCTCGAGGTCGGCGTTGGTGAGCACCTTCTCCGGTAGGTAGCTCCCTGTGCCGGTGATACGCGCGAAGGTCACGCGGGCATTCCTTGCGGCAGGCGCTGCTCGAGCTGGTGGCTGATGCGCTGCGGTACGTCGTGGGTCGCCTCCACGATCGCGATCTCGATGGCGTTGGCATACGAGATCTCGTCGGCATTGCCGTGGCTCTTGATGACGATGCCGTTGAGCCCGAGCAGGCTAGCGCCGTTGTACTGACGGGGATCGATTTGCTTCTTCAGGCGCCCCAGCACCGGCAATGCCAGCAAACCGATCAGGCGATTGAGCAGCGTGCGCTTGAACTCCGCGCGCAGGTAGTGGCTGATGATCTTGGCCACACCCTCGGTGGTCTTGAGCGCGACATTGCCCACGAAGCCGTCGCATACGATGACATCGGCCCGGTCGCCGCAAATGTCGTCGCCCTCGACGAAGCCGATGTAGTGCAAGTCCATCGACGACAGTACCTGGTCGGCCTGCTTGACTTGCTCGTTGCCCTTGATCTGCTCGGCGCCGACGTTGAGCAGGCCCACGCGCGGGCGCTCGAGCCCGTCCACCGCGGACGCGAGCGTCGACCCCATCGAGGCGAATTGCGCGAGGTGCTCGGCCGTGCAATCGACGTTGGCGCCCAGATCCAGCATGTGGGTGTGGCCTTGGCGCGCCGGGATCGCCGTGATGATGGCAGGGCGCTCGATCCCCGCAAGCGTCTTGACCACATAGCGCGCCGTCGCCGTCAGCGCGCCCGTGTTGCCCGCGCTGACGCACGCCTTGACCTCGCCCTGGCGCACCAAGTTCAACGCGACCCGCATGGACGAGTCCTTCTTGAACCGCAAGGCCTGCGCCGGGGATTCGTCCATGCCCACCGTCTGCGAGGCGTGATGGATGGTGATCCGCTCGCGTCGGCGATCGTTGCCCGGCAACGCGGCCTCGATGGCCTCGCGATCGCCGACCAGCGTCAGATGCAAATGCTCGTGCCGTGCCAGTGACCGCAACGCCGCGGGCACGACCACGGACGGACCATGGTCACCGCCCATGGCGTCGAGCGCCACCGTGATGGGCTGAGCAGCCGACATGGGTTCCCTTTGTATGGGGCGTCGTCCGGGCCCGGCCGCCTATACGCGGGACCTGGGGTTAGTCTTCGTCTTCTTCGTCGCTCGTCTCGACGACCTTGCGGCCGCGGTAGAAGCCCTCGGGCGAGACGTGGTGCCGGCGATGCTGCTCACCGGTGGTCGGCTCGGTCGACAGGGTCGGGCCCTTGAGCGCGTCGTGGGATCGACGCATGCCGCGCCGGGAGGGGGATTTGCGCCGCTGCTGTACCGCCATCGGGCTCGCTCTCCGTTATCGATTGGGATCGTTTTCGTGGGCCGCGGCCCGCGCCGCGGCATCAGTGGCGTTCGTCGGCCAAAACCGCGAACGGATTCTGCCTGCTTTCGTCTGTGCCCGATTCGAGCGACTCGCTGTCGAGGAGCTCGACGGCGGGCTTGCAATGGGCCTCGCTGGCGCACCGCGGCACGATCGGCAGCGCCAGGATCAAGTCGTCCTCGAGCATATCGACGGTGTGCATCGACCGCCGTTCGCCCACCACGAGCGCGTCGAGCTCTTCCGGCAGCGTCTCCGCCTCACTATCGCTGTCGACCAGAATGAGCGCGAGCTCCAGGTCGATCGGCAGCGCGTAGGGCGACAGGCAGCGTTGACACTCCAGCTGTAGCGCGCCCGCCAGCGAGCCGGTCAGAATGCGCCGGCCTTGGTCATCGTGGCCGAAGTGCAGCCTCGCCTCGATCTCGCCCTCGTGCGAATGCAGCGCACCGCCCAAGCGCTCGAACGAGGCGATGGGCACGCGCCCGGCGAGATCGCGGCCACGGTCGGCCAGCGCCACCGGATCCAGCTGCACGGGCAGACGCTCGGGCATAAGACTCGTTATTTTAGAGAGTCGGGCATAGTCGGTCAAAACGCTCCTTGCGGCTCGAGCGGGGCGTTCGCTAGCCTTAGACGCACAGCGATTGCCCGCGAGGAAGCATGACAAGGCCGCAGATCGTGCTGGCGTCCACGTCACCGTACCGCCGGCAGTTGATGGAGAAGCTGCGGCTCCCGTTCGACACGGCTGCCCCGGACTGCGACGAGACCCGCGGGCCCGATGAATCCCCCGCCGCTCTGGTCGAGCGCTTGGCCCACGCCAAGGCCGCGAGCATCAGTGACACGCTCGAAGACCCCGCCCTCGTCATCGGCTCCGACCAAGTCGCGGCATTGGGCGATCGGATCCTGGA
>CAYTWS010000250.1:0-3669 GCA_964442145.1 uncultured Ectothiorhodospiraceae bacterium
GGAACAAATCGGGCATCGCCGCGCCCACGCCCGAGCGCTCCGTGCCCGCGATGGGATGGCCCGGCACGAAATCGGCCAGTGTCCCCAGTATCCGGCGGGCGTCGTCGACCACACTGCCCTTGACACTACCGACATCGGTGACGGTCGTGCCCGCTCGCAGGCCCGGCGCGATCGCCTGCATGACGGCCTGCATCGCGCCCATGGGCACCGCCAGGACGACGATATCCGCCTCCGAGGCGGCGGCCGCGGCATCGGTCACCCCGCGGTCGATCGCGCCCAGCTCGCTCGCCTGCGCCAGCGTCGCCGGCTCGAGGCCGACGCCGACGATCTCGCCCGTATGGCCGCTCGCACGCAGGGCCAAGCCCATCGAGCCGCCGATCAAACCGACCCCGCAGATGGCGATGCGCTCGCTCATGCGCGCAGGACCTCGGCCATCGCCTCGAGCACGCGCTCGTTGTGCTCCTCGGTGCCCACGGTCACGCGCAGATGGTCGGGCAGCTCGTAGCCGCCCACCGGGCGCACGATGACGCCGCGCGGCAGCAACGACTCGAACACTTCCTGTCCGGTGCGGCCGACGTCGACGGTGACGAAGTTGGCCACCGACGGGATCGGGGTCAGGCCGAGCGTGCGGAACCCGGACTCGAGCTGCGCCAAGCCCGCGCTGTTGATCGCCACACTCTCGCTCATGAACGCCTCGTCGGCCAGGGCGGCCTCGGCCGCCGCCAGCGCCGCCGAGTTCACATTGAACGGGTGGCGCACCCGGTTGAGCAGATCGGCGATCGCCCGCGAGGAGATGGCATAGCCGCAGCGCAGACCCGCCAGCCCGAAGATCTTGGAGAACGAGCGGGTGACGACGAGATTCGCGTGGTCGGGGAGCCACTGCAGCGCTTGCGGGAAGGCAGGCGCCTCGACGCACTCGGCGTAGGCCTCGTCGACGACCACGATGGCGTGCTCGGGCACGCGCGCGAGCAAGCGCGCGAGCGCGTCGCCGTCGACCCATGTGCCCGTCGGATTGTTCGGATTGGCGACGAACACCACGCGCGTGGCGTCGTCGATCAGTTCCGCCATGGCATCGACGTCGTGGCCGTACGGCGCATCGGCGTCATCGCTCGGGCGCGGCTCGGCGACGCGGGCCTCGGCGCCGGCGACGGCGGTGACGATCGGATAGACCGCAAACGCGTGGCGTGAGAACACGGCATTACGGCCCGGCGCGAGGAACGTGCGCGCGATCAGATCGAGCACGTCGTTGGAGCCGTTGCCCAGCGTGATCGCATCGGGCTCGACGCTGTGACGCGCGGCCAGGGTCTCGCGCAGGTCCGTGCCGTTGCCGTCGGGATAGCGATTACTTGCGGTCACCGCCTCCTGCGCCGCCTCCAAGGCCTTCGGGCTGGGCCCCCGCGGGTTCTCGTTCGACGCCAGCTTGACGATCGACTCGGGCGCGAGGCCGTACTCGCGCGCCAGGGTCTCGATCGGCTTGCCGGGCTCGTACGGCGCCAGGCCCTGGATGCCCGGCAAGGCTAACGAATACGGATCACAGGCCATCGGCTATACGTCCTAGTCGGTGCAGGGTTTTGTAGAACCACGAATGAACACGAATGGACACGAATCGTTCTTTCGGCGCTTCTCGGCCGGAGTGGAGCTTCGCTGATCACTTAGCGGCGAATGCGCCCGATCCATGAACCACAAAATGAACACAAGATGCACACAAAATTCGCAAATGAACTCCGGATAAACTTTTGGGGTACAATTACGTTGTAGGTCGGGCTTTAGCCCGACAGGGTCGCTGTCCGACTGAAGTCGGACCTACAAGCTCGCGTGACCCAAAAGCCACACTCGGCCAGCGCTTTCCCAGCAACTGCCCGGCCAACGTAGCCCCGACTCGAAGATTCGCGTCCATTGCTCCGCGCCTGCGCATCGCGCAGTCCCGATCTGCATCCTGTCGATTGCTCGCGGTTCTTATCTGCGGTTCAGCCATCACCTGGAGCCACAGCCTCACTTCATTCCGACGGGCAAGCCACCACGACCATTTTGTGTCTATCTTGTGTTCATTTTGCGGTTCGTTCAGGCCCTGTTTCGCCGCTGGCTGAACAGCGAAGCTCCTCGCTAGACCGGTAGCTCCGAAAGAACGATTCGTGTCCATTCGTGTTAATTCGTGGTTCAAATCACGAGATCGCGCGCGGATAGGACCCCAGCACGCGGCACAGGGCGGCCTCCTCCCGTAGCGCTTCCAGAGCGGGCTGGACGCGCTCGTCGTCGGCGTGGCCGAGAATGTCGATGAAGAAGACGTACTCCCACAGGCGCCCGCGCGTCGGCCGCGACTCCAGGCGCGTCATGTCGATGCCGTGATCGGCCAGCGGCTTGATCAGATGGAACAGCGCCCCGGGGCGATTGCGCGCCGAGACCATCAGCGAGGTCTTGTCGTCGCCCGAGGGCGCGACCTCGTGGTCGCCCACCACCAAAAAGCGCGTGGTGTTGTCGGGCTCGTCCTCGATACGCTCGACCAGGCACTCGAGACCGTAGATCTCGGCGGCCATCTCGCTGGCAATCGCGGCAGTGCCCATCTCCGCGGCGGCGCGCTCGGCGGCCTCGGCGTTGCTGTTGACGGCCACGCGCTGCGCGCGCGCCAGATTGGCGTCGAGCCACTCGCGGCACTGCGCCAGCGCCTGCTGGTGCGCATAGACGGTGGTGATCGACGCCAGCGCACCCGCGTTGGTCACCAGGTGGTGGTGGATGCGCAGCAGGATCTCGCCGCAGATGCGCACATTCGACTGGGTGAAGACATCGAGCGTGTGCGTGACCATGCCCTCGGTCGAGTTCTCCACCGGCACCACGCCGAAGTGCGCACTCCCGGCGGCGACCTCGCGGAAGACCTCGTCGATCGCGCCCAAGGGCTGCATGCCCACCGAGCGCCCGAAGTGCTTCTGCACCGCGGACTGGGTGAAGGTGCCCTCGGGTCCGAGGTAGGCGACGCGTAGCGGCTGCTCCAACGCCAGGCACCCCGAGATGACCTCGCGGAAGACGCGCGTGACCGCGTCCGAGTCCAGCGGGCCGGGGTTGCGCTCGGCGAGCTCACGCAACAGGCGGGCCTCGCGCTCGGGGCGGGCGAAATTGACGGTCTCACCGGCGCCGCGTTTGATCTCGGCGACTTGCTGGGCGCAGTCGGCGCGCTCGTTGATCAGCGCCAGGATCCGGCGATCGAGCTCGTCGATGCGCCCGCGCACCGCCGCGAGGCGCTCGCCGCCGGGCTCGTCGGCATCGGTCATCGCCCGTCGCTCCAGTGCGCGTGTCCGCTACGCATCGTCGCCTTCGTCGCCGCCGGCGTCGTGGCCCGTGTCGGCCTCGTCGCCCTCGCCGAGCTTCTCGATGCGCGCGAGCTGGACCAAGCGCTCGCCCTTGGCCAAGCGGATCAGGCGCACCCCCTGCGCGTCGCGCCCCATAACCGAGACCTCGGCCGCCGCGATACGCACGAGCGTGCCCCCGTCCGAGATCAGCATGAGCTCGTCGTCGGCGTTGACCTCGACCGCACCGACGACCTCGCCGTTGCGCTGGCTGGTCTGGATCGAGCGCACGCCCTGGCCACCGCGGCCCGTCTTGCGGTACTGCTCGACCGGCGTGCGCTTGCCGTAGCCGTTGGCCGTGGCGGTCAGTATCTGGCCCGCGCCCGCGTCG
>CAYTWS010000251.1:0-3668 GCA_964442145.1 uncultured Ectothiorhodospiraceae bacterium
GCCAGCCCTTGGCCGCCGGATTGGCGTCGATGACGCGCTCGAAATACTGCATGTATTTCGGTAGCCGGTCCCTATGGAACACGGTGGCGCGGCGCACCGCCTCGCTGCGCTGGTCCTCGTAGTACAGGCTCGGTCCCAACGGATGGTGGGTGTCGTGGATCTCGACGAGCCAGTCGGCGAGCGTGAGCTGGAGCTGGTGCACCCAGAGCCGCGCCGGCGTATCCGCGGGCGCGAGACCGTAGCGCTCGCCCAGATAGAGCAGGATGTTCGGCGTCTGGGCGAGACAGACCTCCTCGGTCAGCAGCACGGGCGGCGCGAACGGCAGGTTGACCAGCGCCGGATCGTCGAGCAGCGACTGCACCGCCTCCGCGTCACCACGGCGGGCGACGTCGACATAGGAGACACCGGCATACTCGAGCGCCAGGCGCACGAACTCGCCGCGGCCCTGGATGCCGGGCCAATAATACAGCTGACAGGTCACGGTCCCTCCCGCGCACGCGAGCCGGTGTCCATTCTCGGGTCTCGCCCCCGGGCGCGTCATCCATGCCGGAGGCGACGCGACCGCCCCCTGCACTCGGCCGGGAACACCCACACGCCCGCCCGTCTTTTCCCGGGGCCTCGCGCCCGGGCGAGCGCGGTTGACCGCGTCCCGGCACACCTCGCGACGGCCTCGTAGTGCCCGCACGGCGTCCGCGGCGCCGAGCGCCCTGCGCGCCAGGGCGGCTATGGCGAGGCGATGGCGCGAGCGCGCTGGGCAACGCCGCGTCCCGGATCCCGCCTGCCTGAAGGAGCCCGGCGCGAGTGAGGCAGCGCGCTCAAGTGCGACACCGTACGTACGCTACCGAATAGAAGTCGGTGACCGACGTGGCTACAGTGGCCAGTGGTTTGGACAGAAACCAGTCGTTTTGAGCGGGGGTCTTGCACCCCCGTTTTTTTTGGCTGGCCCCCGGCAACCCCGTGCGGGCCCCATCACGCCGTGGCCAAGCGCGCTCGTGCGGCGACGGATCGGTGACCCCGCCGCCAACGGCGGTTCCCTTCGACGCACGCGCCCAGTAGGCTCGACGCCCCTAGCTCGCCGCGCTTGGGCCGCTATGAGCGCACCGCTACCCATCCTGAACCGCGACGACGACATCGTCGACGTGGACAAGCCCGCCGACCTGCTCGTCCATCGCACGGCCATCGACGGCGACAACGAGGCGGTGTTACAGCGCTTGCGCGACCAGATCGGGCAGTGGGTGTATCCCGTGCATCGCCTCGATCGACCCACCTCGGGGGTCCTGCTGTTCGCCCTGCATGCCGAGGCGGCGGATCGCTTGTCGGGCGCCTTGCGCGACCACGACATCGCCAAGCACTATCTCGCGGTCGTGCGGGGCTGGCCCCCCGAGCACGGCGTCATCGAGCGCGCACTCAAGGCCGACGACAACAAGCCGCCCCAGCCGAGCCGCACCCGGTTCGCGCGGATCGCCACGGTCGAGCTCGGGATCGCCGTGTCACGGTTTCCAACGGCGCGCTATGCCCTGATGATGGCGTCACCCGATAGCGGCCGCCGGCATCAGCTACGGCGCCATCTCAACGGCATCAGCCATCCGGTGATCGGCGACGTCGCCCGCGGCGATCGCCACCACAACCGCTTCTTCCGCGAGCATTTCGACTGCCGGCGTCTGCTGCTGCACGCTTGGCGTCTGGCGTTCCACCATCCCGCCACGGGTGAGGCCATCACCGTGCAGGCCGAGCCACCGACCGCCTTCGGGCGCTTGGCGGATTCGTTCGGGTGGTCGTTCGACGAGGCAACGCTCGAGGCGGACCGACAGTCGGTGCCATCCGCCGACGCCACGCCGCCCGCCGGCAACGCCAGCGCCACCGGCTAGGCGCGCTCGGGGTACCGGCACTCAACCCATGGCTCGATCGAGCATGCGCCCGAGTCGGGCCAGCTCGTCGTCGTTGATCGTGTGGCCCAGGCCGGGGTAGATACGCTCGTCGACGTCCGCGTTCAGCGCTTTCACCGCGGCCGCGGTCTCGTGGACGCGCTCGAGCGGGATGTGGGGGTCCCGATCGCTGCAGCCCAGTAGCACCGGGGTGGCGGCGAGCGTGCCCGCGTAGCTGAAGTCCGTCCCCGGCGGCCCGATGAGCCCGCCACTGAAGGCCGCCACCGCCGCGTAGCGCCGCGCCTGGCGCGCGGCGAGCTCGCAGGCCAGGCAAGCGCCCTGCGAGAACCCCACCAAGGCGATGCGCTCGGTCGGCGTAGCGGCGGCCTCGGCGCTAGCGACCAATGCGCCCACCCGGCGCAGCGCCGAGCCCAGTGCCGGCTCGTTGGCCTCTAGCGGCGCCATGAACCGCTGGGGGTACCAGCTACGGCCGGCTGCCTGGGGTGCAATCCAGCGGATCCCCCGCGTATGGCAGTGCTCGCTGAGTGCCAGGATATCGCGGGCGTCGCCGCCGCGCCCGTGCACTGCGATGACCACGCCCGTCGCACGCTCGATCGGTGGCCCAGCCTCGGCGACCGGGCCGTCGCGATGGGGATCGTCGGTCATGGCGCGGGGTGATCGATGCCGGGGACCGACAGCGGCGGCAGCTGGGCCTCGATCTCGGCCCGATATGGCTCGTGCGCGGCGGTGAGCTTGAGCGCCCGCCCCAGGGACTCGGGCGCCTCGTCGACCGTGAAGCCGGGTGCGTCCGTGGCGATCTCGAAGAGGATGCCGCCGGGCTCGCGGAAGTAGACCGAGCGGAAGTAATAGCGCTCGACCACGGGCGTGGGCGCCAGGCCGTGCCCGATCAAGCGCTCGCGCAGCCGTTGTTGGGCGTCGTCGTCGGGCACGCGGAACGCCACGTGGTGCACCGTTCCGGCGCCCGGGCGACCCGAAGGCGGGTCCTCGAGCAGCTCGACCGTGGCGGCGCACGCGGCGCCGTCGAGCACGAATTGGTGGATGCCGGCCTCGCCGGCGGCCTCGCGATACCCGAGGAGCTCGTCCAGCACGCGCGCCGTCTTCTCCGGCGCCGCGCTCGCCAGCCGAACACGCGAGAACGCGCGGATCGCCTCGTCCACCGGAATCGGGCCTTCGGGCCAACCCGCCGGCTGGGCCGGGTCGGCGTCGCCGACGAGCTCGAGGATCAGGCCATCCGGGTCGGCGAATTGGAGCACGGGGACGCCGAAGCGCTGGGTCTCGCTCGGCAAGCCCGTATGGTGCCGTCGCAACCGGTCGGACCAGCGCCCGATCGCCTCGGGCGGCACCGAGAAACCGGTCGCGAGGACCTGGCCGCGGCCCGGGCGTCCGCGAGGGACACCGGGGAACGGGAAGAATGTCATCGCCGTGCCGGGACGGCCCAGCTCATCGCCGTAATACAGGTGGTACGTGAACGGATCGTCCTGGTTCACCGTGCGCTTGACGAAGCGCAGGCCGAGGACACCGACATAGAAGTCGGCATTGCTCTGAGCCGCGGCGGCAACCGCGGTCACGTGATGCAGCCCGCCGGCCTGTGCCTCAGCCATCGTCGGCGCCCTCCGGGTCGATCGGTAGGAACAACGAATGCCGCGTTTGCGCGAGCGTGTTGCGCGTATGGTGCCCGCGGCCCCAGGTGTCCTCGACCAGCAAGATCTCCCCCGCCCCGAAGCGGCGGCTCTCGCCATCGGAGACGGTGAGCTCGATCTCGCCGTCGAGCAGCACGATGTA
>CAYTWS010000252.1:0-3663 GCA_964442145.1 uncultured Ectothiorhodospiraceae bacterium
ATCTTCAAGAACGCCCAAGTCGGCTTCCCTTGATGGATATCGTCTAGACGGCCGACATTAAGTGGAAACTCTCGGTGAAAGGCCGACGGAACCGAGCAATTCTCTAGCAACGGACTGGGCTCGCGGCTGATACCGAACGTCATTACTGCACAACCGTCGGAATCCACCGCAGCCAACATGAGAACCCCTTTGCGCCCTTTGCGCCCTTGGCGCCTTTGCGTGATCCCAAACCGCACGGCCTATCCCCTCGCACCGCGGTGTCACCCAATCGAAAAAGGGTTTCGGCCGCCGTCGTGCAGTGCATACACTCGTGAACGACAATCCAGGCACACGGAGGTGACCATGGCCATCACGGACTGGCCCGCGGCCGAGCGCCCGCGCGAGAAGCTGCTCGAGCGCGGCGCCGATGCCCTTTCCGACGCCGAGCTGTTGGCGATCTTCCTACGCACCGGCACGCCGGGACGCAGTGCGGTCGACCTCGCGCGCGAGCTCGTCGACGGCCTCGGCGGCCTGCGCCCGCTGCTCGCCGCCGAGCGCGACACCTTCAGCAGTCATCCGGGCCTGGGCACGGCCAAGTTCGCCCAGCTCCAGGCCGTGCTCGAGATGGGGCGGCGCCATCTCCACGAGGCCCTGGTGCGCGGCGAGGCGCTGACCTCGTCCGAGACCACGCGCGCCTATCTGCGCGCCCAGCTCGGCCACCGCGACCACGAGGTCTTCGCCTGCCTGTTCCTCGACAACCGCCACCGCGTGATCGCCTTCGACGAGCTCTTCCGCGGCACCATCGACGGCGCCAGCGTGTATCCGCGCGAGGTGGTCAAGGCCGCGCTGCGCCACAACGCCGCCGCGGTCATCCTGGCGCACAACCACCCCTCCGGCATGGCCGAGCCGAGCACCGCCGACGCCCGCTTGACCGAGCGCCTGCGCGACGCGCTCGGGCTGGTCGACATCCGCCTGCTCGATCACATCGTCGTCGGCGAGGGCGAGCCCATCTCGCTGGCCGAGCGCGGCCTCGCCTGAAGGGAGGCCGCAGCAACGGCGCCACGCTACAATAGCGCCACCCCCAGGGCCCGGGAGGCGCGTTGGATACGGCCACCGCCTGCGACACCTATGCCGCCGTCGATCTCGGCTCGAACAGCTTCCACCTGCTGATCGCGCGCCGCGACGCCAACGGTGGCCTGGTCGTGCTCGAC
Organism: uncultured Ectothiorhodospiraceae bacterium; assembly: GCA_964442145.1. Taxonomy (GTDB): domain Bacteria; phylum Pseudomonadota; class Gammaproteobacteria; order XJ16; family Halofilaceae; genus Halofilum. Next base: position 1,191 of record CAYTWS010000252.1, read on the forward strand.
AAGCTGCGCGACATGGTGCGCCTGGCCGCCGGCCTCGATGCCAGCGGCACGTTGACCGAAGAGGCGCAGCAGCGCGCCCTGGCGAGCCTGCAACGCTTCGGCGAGCGCCTGCGCGAGATCCCCGCCGCCAACGTCCGCGCGGTCGGCACCAACACCTTGCGCAAGGCCAAAAACACCGAAGCGTTCGTCGCCCAGGCCGAGGCCGCGCTCGACCACCCGATCGAGATCGTCTCGGGCATGGAGGAGGCGCGCCTGATCTATCTCGGCGTCGCGCGCAGCCTCGCGGGCACGGGCCGGCGCCTGGTCTTGGACATCGGCGGGGGCTCGACCGAGCTCATCGTCGGCGAGGGCGTCGAGCCGCTCTACAAGGCCAGCCTGCACGTCGGCTGCGTGGGCCACTCCGAGCGCTACTTCCCCGACGGCCGCGTGACCAAGAAGGCGTTCGACCGGGCCGAGCTGGCCGCCCGGGTCGAGATCGAGCCCTTTGAGGCCACCTTCCGTGAGCTCGGCTGGCGCGCCGCGCTGGGTGCCTCGGGCACGATCAAGACGGTGGCCTCGGTGCTACACGAGGCGGGCTGGACCCAGGGCACGATCACGTGGAAGGGGCTCGAGCGCCTGCGCCATCGGCTGATCAAGGCGGGGCGCGTCGAGCGCGCCAAGCTCGCCGGCATCAAGCCCGAGCGCTACCCCGTCTTCCCCGGCGGCGTCGCCATCCTCCGCGCGGCATTCGCCGCCCTCGGGATCGAGCGTATGCGTGTCGCCGATGGCGCCCTGCGCGAGGGGATCCTGGTCGATCTGCCCGGGCGCCTCGAGCACGCCGACATCCGCGGTGCCAGTGTGGCGCGTCTGGCCGAGCGCTTCCACGCCGACGATGGCCACAACGCCCGCGTCAATCGCACCGCCCAACACCTGTTCGAGCAGGCCGCACGGCCGTGGCACCTCGACACCGAGTGCGCCTGGCTGCTGCGTTGGGCGATCGAGCTCCACGAGATCGGCCTCGACATCAACCATTCGGCATACCACAAGCACGGGGCCTACATCGTCGACAACACCGATCTCGCCGGCTTCGCCCAGAACGAGCAGCACCAGCTCGCCGCGCTGGTGCGCGCGCACCGGCGCAAGTTCCCGCATCAGCGCTTGACCGGCTTCGGTGGCGAGCGCGGCGCCCAGCTGCCCCGCCTAGCGGTGCTGCTGCGCCTCGCCGTGCTGCTGCACCGCAGCCGCAGCGACACACCGCGGCCCGAGATCGCGCTCGGCGTCGACGGCGCCAGCGTCGACCTCGCCTTCGCCGGCGACTGGCTGGCGCACCACCCGCTCACGCGCACCGACCTCGACAGCGAGGCCCAGCTACTCGCGCCGGCCGGCTTCTGCCTGCGCTATGGCGACCAATCCGAGACGGCTTGATCGGCTTGTAACGGGGCGGATAGGCTCAAGACTCGCGTGAAGGGACGAGCCAGGGAGGTAGGCATGAGCGCAAGACTCCTCGCGGTCGCCGTCTCCTTGATCACGGTGCTCGCCGGCGACAAGCGCATGATCGGTTTCTCGGTCGAGCGCTTCGAGCGCCTCTACGAGTCGTAGCCGCAGCGCGTCGGCCTCAGCCCGTCGTCTCGGGCGGCCCCGCCAGCAACGCCTTCTGCGCCGAGTACGGCGCCTCGCCCTCACCCGGCTGGGCACGGCGGTAGCTGCCGTCGGCCTCGAGCAGCCACGCCTGGGTGTTGTCGGCCAGGTAGGCCTCGAGCTCGGCGATCAAGCGCTCGCGCAGGCGCGCGTCGTCGACCGGGAAGCAGGTCTCGACCCGGCGGAAGAAGTTGCGCTCCATCCAGTCCGCGCTGGACAGCAGCACTTCGGGCTCGCCGCCGCGGCCGAAATAGTACACCCGCGAGTGCTCCAGGAAGCGGCCCACGATCGAGCGCACCCGGATGTTGTCCGACACGCCCTCGACGCCGGGGCGCAGCGCGCACATCCCGCGCACGATGAGACCGATGGCGACGCCATGGCGCGCCGCGTCGTAGAGCGCCTCGATGATGCGTGGCTCGACCAGCGAGTTGACCTTGGCGATGATGCGGCCGGCGCCGCCGGCGGCCGCCCGGTCGCGCTCGGCCGCGATGCGCTCGAGCAGGCCCGGGTAGAGCGTGAACGGCGAATGCAGGAGCTTGTTGAGATCGGGCACGCGGCCGAGGCTGGTGAGCTGGAGGAACATGTTGTGCACGTCCTCGCCCATCTCGCGATCGACGGTGAGCAGGCCGTAGTCGGTATACAGCTTGGCCGTCTTGGTGTGGTAGTTGCCGGTGCCCAGGTGGACGTAGTGGCGCAGCCCGCGGCTCTCGCGGCGCACCACCAGGATCATCTTGGCGTGCGTCTTGTAGCCGACGATACCGTAGACCACATGGGCGCCCGCCTCCTGTAGGCGGTTGGCCAGGGTGATGTTCTCCTGCTCGTCGAACCGCGCCCGCAGCTCGACGACCACGGTGAC
>CAYTWS010000253.1:0-3647 GCA_964442145.1 uncultured Ectothiorhodospiraceae bacterium
CCGAACTGCTTGACCATGTCGTGGAACTGATCGAAGTCGACCGGCTTGCGCATGTAGCTATTCGCGCCCAGGCCGTAGCTCTCGAGGATGTCCTCCTCCTCTGCGGACGAGGTCAGAATGACGACCGGGAGCAGGCGGGTGCGCTCGTCCGCGCGGATGCGACGCAGGACCTCCGTACCGTCCACTTTCGGCAGCTTGAGATCGAGCAGCGTCACCGCCGGCGGCGGATCCAGCGCGTCTTCGCCGGCCTCCCGGAACAGACAGGCGAGCGCCTCGGCGCCGTCGCGCGCGATCACGACTTCGTTGGCGACACGGCTGTCCTCGAGCGCCATGCGCGCGAGCTCGATGTCGTCGGGGTTATCCTCGACTAGCAGGATGCGCCTCATCTTGGCCCCCATCGGTTGCCCGAATGCCTTGCCGAGCCTCGCGCGCGGCGACCGCGGCCCGGGCCGGCGCCAACTCGAACCAGAACGTCGCCCCGGCCCCGGGCTCCCCCTCGGCCCATACGCTGCCGCCGTGGCGCAACACGATCCGCTTGACCGTTACCAGCCCGATGCCGGTGCCGGAGAACTCGTGCTCGGCGTGTAGCCGCTGGAACGCGCCGAACAGCCGGTCGACATAGCGTCCATCGAAACCCGCGCCGTTGTCGCACACGAACAAGCGCCCGGGGTGGGCAGGATCGCTGCCGACCTCGATGACCGCCTCCTCCGTCGCCGCAGTGAACTTCCAGGCATTGCCGATCAAGTTCCGCAGCGCGATCCGCAGCAGCGCGGCATCGCCCCACACACGTAAACCGCGCTCGCAGCGCACGGTCACTGCACGCTCGGGCTCGGCCTCGCGCAGCTCGTCGACGATCTCGTCGGCGAGCGCCGACAGATCGAGCGGCGCCCAGTCCATCTGCCGGCGCGAGATCCGGGACAACCGCAGAAGGGCGTCGATCAGGTGCGACATACGCTGGCTGGCCGCCCGGATGCGCTGGAGATAATCGCGGCCACGCTCGTCGAGCGCCTCCGGATAGCGCTCCACGAGCGCCCGGCTGAAACCGTCGAGGGCGCGCAGCGGCGCCCGCAGGTCATGCGATACCGAGTAGCTGAACGATTCGAGCTCGCGTGCGTAGCGCGTGAGTTCGCGCGCCTTGTGGCGCCGGCCCATCATGTCGCCGAGCATGGTCGCCACCGTGTTCACGGTCTCATGCTCTTCGGCATCAGGCGGCCCGCGCGCGTCGCTCAGGCGAACGGTGAGCTCGCCGCAGGCACTGCCGTCGGCCTCGATCGCCGCCGCGAGGTCGCTGCCGGTGGCCGGCCACTCGGGGGAGCGCCAAGCGTGCTCGTCGACGCGCACATGCACGTGGGCCCGATCCGGGGTGTCGAGGCCCTGCGGCAGTATCTCGCCGACGCTGCGCAGCAGATCGTCCATCGGGGGGTCCTGGCGCAGGTGGCCGGCCAGGGTCTGGATACAGCGCAACTGGCGCAGGCTGCGTTCGCGCTCGGTGCGGGCCGCACGGACCGCCGAGAGGTCCTGGAGCACGCCCACGTACCAGTGCCCCGTGCCCTCGTCGACCTCGGCGAGACTCAGGCGCAGCGGGAAGCGGCGGCCGTCGCGAGCCAGGCCCTCGAGCTCGTCGCCCTCCCCGACCGCCGGGCCACCGCCGTGGGCGAGGTGGCGCGCCATGCCGCAGCGGTGGGCGCCGGCGGCCTCCGGCGGTATCAGCTCCGCCAGGTCCCGACCCTCGAGGCCTCCGGGTGGGTAGCCGAACAGGGACGACGCCGCGCGATTGGCGCGACCGATGCGGTCGCGTGTGTCGATGACGATGATTGCGTCGAGGCAGGCATCGAGCACTTCGGTCGCGGACGGTACGGCGCTGCCGTCGCTCGCCGCTGGCTGCGTCCCGGTCGCTGCCTCGCCGTCGCGGGTCCTCATGGTCTGCACTCGCTCGTCGCGACGGAGGCGCAACTGACACCGCCGCGCCAGTGGTGACCGGCCTTCTGGCCCGCGGTCCCCGGCCCGCTCACGCAGCGCCGCTAGGAGGTTATCCGAGTTAGCCGGACAGCCCACAGGCGTCGCGGAACCAGAACGCACGACCCAGTGTCCTAGCGCCAGCGACACCGGTCCATCGGGGTAAACCCCGGTTTTCGGGCGGGATCAGCCCCGGTGACAGCGCGTGCCCGGGTGCCCGTTCTCGGTATATGCGGGCGCCGCTCCTCGTCCCCCGGACAGCGTTGCAGCGCAGATGGGGCAGACGTAGCCGTGCCCGCCAGCTGCGGTGCGGATCGCCCGGCGCAACTGTTCCGGCGTGCTGGCCCGGTCGACCATGCCCGACGCCCCGGCCCGGCGGCCGCGCTCGAGCCACTCGGGATCGGCTCGATCGACCAGCAGCACCACCGAGCGCACCCGGCCATCGATGAGGAGGTGGCGGGTCAGCGCACACGCATCCAGGTCCGGCAGCGCGGCCGCGGTCACGGCGATGTCGCTTCCCGGGGCGGCCAGCGCGGCCGCTGCATCGCCCGCCTGCGCGGCCACCTCGATATCGGGCTCGGCGGCCGCTTCCAGCGCGAGCGCCGACCGCAACAGCCGCTGCGGCTCGATCAACAGAACCCGGATCGGGCCCGTGCCATGGTCGACATCACTCATGCGATTTCCTTGAAGGGATGGCGCCCGAAACCGTGCTGTAGCGCCAGGCGATCGTTGTCGGGAGGAGGCAGACTCGTTGAGAAGCCGGGCATCGCGGACCCGGCGGCCCCGGTATGTGCAACGAGGGGGCGGTCTTTTACCACCGCGCGACGTTCGAGCATGAAGCATTACGGCCGCCATGGCTATGGGCGCAACCCCCAAGCCGCCGGCGATGGCCGGGCTCAGCGATCGCCCGCGATCACCCCAAGGCGCAGCGCCTCGCGGACGAGCTCGGCCATATTGCGCGCAGCGAGGCGCTGCATCAGGTCGGCCCGATGGGTCTCGATCGTCTTGACGCTGACCCCGAGGCGCTCGGCGATGTCCGTCGTGCGCAGGCCATCGACCACGAGGCCCAAGACCTCGTGCTGACGCCGCGTCAGCATGACAGCGGGGACCCGGCCATCGGTGTCGGGACCACCCCGCGATTCGGGCTCGGGCTGGACGGCGACAAAGCGCTCGCCGCGCGCCACGCGCCGGATGGCGGCGACGAAGTCCGCGGCATCGACGTCTTTCGAGACGAGCGCGTGGGCACCGACCTCGCGGGAACGGCGCAGGTAGTCCGGCCCCGTATGCACCGACAGGATCATGGCGCGGACGGCGGGACGCATACCGAGCAGCTCGGCAATGGTGTCGAAGCCGTTGCGGTCGGGCATGGCGACATCGATGACGGCGAGGTCGACCGACACGGCCTGGAACGCCTCGAGCAGGCCGGCTCCGTCGGCGCTCTCGGCCACGACGTCCATGTCGCCGCAGGATCGCAGCAGGCGCGCGATCGCGCTGCGCACCAGGCGGTGATCGTCCGCCAGGGCGATTCGGAGCACCGGCTTGCGGTTGGGGTCGCTCAATCGTGTGGGGCTCGGGTCGTGTGGGGATTCGGGGGGCCTCGTGCCGGGCGACGCGATAACGCACGCGCAGGCGCTGCGGAGGCAATGGCCTGCACCCGATGTCGCCCCATGCAGCGTCATCGCACGCGCAGG
>CAYTWS010000254.1:0-3598 GCA_964442145.1 uncultured Ectothiorhodospiraceae bacterium
CGGGAGATATACGGCCATTCATCCCTGCCGCGAGTAGCCCATAGCCGATTACCGGGCTCACCCGGAAAAACCCGATAGCTAGCCATGCCGGGCGCACTTGCCACCGATCCCCAAAAAAAACCTTCGCGCCCTTAGCGCCTTCGCGAGGACCGTTTCCACGGCAATCGAATCGTCCCTGCGCAAGGACTGGCTCGTGTGCCCGTTCACAGCTGATCCGGCGTGATCGGCTGCCAGTAGTAGGAAGCATCGTCGCCGAAGGCGACGATGCCCTCGCCCGCCTTGCACAGCGCCGTGAATTGGCCCTCGCCCGGCATCGCGCGATCGAAGGCGCGGCGCAGGATGCGCACGTGCTGGCGGTAGCTCGCCCAGCTGAAGCGCTCCAGATCGGCGTCGAGGTAGTCGGCCATCTGCTCGGTCGAGACCGGCCGCGGCGAGGCCTCGACCAGGCGCCGGAGGATCTTGCGCGGCGTCGGCGCCAGCGGGCGCCTCGGGTCGGCCGGGTTCATCAACTTCTCGCCGCACCAATAGATCGCCCACGTCGCCGTATCGATCGTCAGATCGCCGCTCGCGACGGTGTCACCGAGCTGGGGCTGGCCCGGCTGGCGCAGCCGGGCCTGGCGCAGGCTCGCGCGGATGCGCCAGCACAGCACCGACTCGATGTTGCGCTGGTGCTTGGCGATGAAGTCTTGCGCCCGGGCCGACTCCAGGGCCTCTTGCTCGACGTCGGTGCCGCTGTACTCGGACAGGTACAGGATGGGCAGATCGGGCCACTTGCGCTGCAGCGCGCGCGAGACGGAGAAGCCGGCGGCCGTGTTGCCGCGCATGTTGGCGTCGAGCAGGGCGATATCGGGGCGGTTGGCCTGACTCGTCTGGCGGATGTGCTGGCAGGCCGCCTCGGCCAAGCGGAACACCTCGACGGCGGTCGGGTGCTCGTCGAGCTCGGCGGCCTCCAGCACCGGCTTGAACCGGTCGATCCAGTGGGGTTGGTCCTCGACCCAGAGGATCCTCGCCATGGGCGCCCCGCATCGCGCGCGTCGGGGATGTGATTCTAGCACGCAGCCCGCTCACAGATTTTTCACCAGCGGCCGCGATACTCCTGCCATCGCAGCCGGCGGCGAGCATGCCCGCCGGGCGACCCGATCAAGCCAACGAAGCCTACGGGAGGACGACAACCATGTCGGAGCTGCTCTACATCTGGAGCGAGTCGGCCGCGGCGTCACTGGCCATCTGGCTGGTGCTCGCGGTGGTCGTTTTGTACTTCGGCCGCCCGCATGCGCATCAACTGCTGCGCAGCACCGGGCGGGCGATCCACCACGGCCTGCGCCTGGCCGCGGCCAGCCTGCGCGGGCTCGAGGAGCGCATTTCGGCGCGCAACCGCGAGGTGCTGCTCGCCCAAGGGCGCGAGGAGACCGAGCACGCCATCGAGCGCGAGTTCGCGCGGGTCAAGGCGATCGTCGACCGCGAGCTCAGCCACTACCCCGATCTGCACCGGCGCCTGTCGGATACGCTGGAGCAGGTCGAGTCGGACTACCAGTCGACGGCACACAACGCGCCGCTGCCGCCCGAGTGGTCCGAGGTCACCCAGACCATCCATTCCCTGCCGAGCTCGGGCGATCCGGCCGTGACCAAGATCCTCAATGAGATCAAGTCGGCGGTCGACAACGCCCACAAGGAGTCGCTGCGCACCTATCACAAGAGCACCCAGGAGCGCCACAAGATCCTGTCGGGCATGGCGCCGCAATGGCGCAACCTCAAGCAGAGCATGGAGGCCGTCAACAACAAGATCTCCGGGATTGAGGAGCGCGCCCAGGCGATCGACCGCCACATGGATAACTACGAGCGCATGCGCAGCAGCGACGACAAGGCGGTGCAAACGCTGACGGCGTCGTCGCTGCGCCAATTCCTGATCGCGGGGCTTGTGCTCGCGATCTCCGCGTTCGGCGGCCTGATCAACTTCCACCTGATCGCCCTGCCGATGTCGGAGATGGTCGGCGGCGGCGCTCAGTTCGGCGGCATGCCGATCGCCGACATCGCCGCGCTGGTGATCGTGATGGTCGAGATCGCCATGGGCATCTTCCTCTTGGAGTCGCTGCGCATCACGAGCCTGTTCCCCGTGATCGGCCGGATGGACGACCGCATGCGCAAGCGCTTAGGTATCGCGGCGGCGACGATCCTGGTGCTGTTCGCTGGCATCGAGGCCTCGCTGGCCTATCTGCGCGATCTGCTCATCCTCGATCGCCAGGCGCTGACGCAATCGCTGGCGGGCGCACAAGCCGCGGCGGCCCAGTTCCGCTGGATCCCGTCGGTGGCGCAGCTATTGCTCGGCTTCATCTTGCCGTTCGCGCTGGCGTTCGTGGCGATCCCGCTGGAGTCGTTTATCAACTCGCTGCGCACCGTCGTCGGCATGACACTGCTGGCCGTGGTGCGCGTGCTTCGGGTCACCCTGCGGGTGGTCGGGGCAACGGCGAACCACCTCAGCAAGATGCTCGTCAGCCTCTACGATCTGTTCGTCATGGTGCCTTTGGGTATCGAGCGCTTGATCGTCGACCACCGCAAGGCAGCCGCTGCGGCGTCGGCGGACGACACCGGCGAGGCGAGCGCAGACGAGCCGAGCCGCCAGCCCAAGCGCAAAGCACGCGGGGGCAAGCGCGAACAGGCGCCGGCGGCCGAGCCCGAGCCCGAGCCCGAGCCCACTCCGAAGGAGGCGTGACGCCATGACGAGGCCAACGCAACATGATCGTGACGAGCGCCGCGCCCCGCGCGGACGAATCGCGCCGCGTCTCGCGGCGCTGGTGGCGGTGGCGCTGGCGCTGGCGCTGATGACCAGCGGCTGCACCACCAGCGCGAACAACCGAGCCGCCGTCGTATTGATCGACATATCGAGCGAGTACGCCGCGGAGGTCGACAAGGCGCGGGCGTTGACCCGGTCGCTGCTGGCCGAGATGGGCAGCGGTGACTCCCTAGCGGTCGCATTCATCGACAACACGAGCTACAGCGACCGCAATTTCATCGCGCGCGCCCATTTCGGCGATCGACCGAGCGTGGTCACCGATCAAAAACGCCAACTGCACGACGAGCTCGAGCAGTTCCTGGAGCGCTTCAGCGTACCCAGCGCCCATAGCGACATCACCGGCGGCGTGATGCTCTCACGCGATTTCCTGCAGGACACGGATGCACGAGACAAGCAGCTGTTCCTACTATCGAATCTGCAGGAGGATTTGCCGCCCGAGCTCGATCGCGCGGGGCCGCTCGAGCTCGACGGCATCGAGGTCGTGGCCGTCAACGTCACGCGCGAGGCGCGCGACAACATCGACCCGGCCAACTACCGCCAGCGCCTGGCCCGGTGGCGCCAGCGCGTCACCGACAGCGGCGGCGACTGGCGCGTGCTCGACCAGGTCGACCGCCTCGAGCGGGTGCTGGCCCAACGGTGACGACGAGACCGCCTCGGCCAGCGCCCGCGAGCGCTGGCCGACCGGGCGTCACCACCCCATCCATTTGGCATAGGCCTTGAGGAAGTCGTCGATGATGCGCTGCTGACTGAAGGTCTCGACGCTGTGCTCGGGGTGGGCGCCGGCCCGCAGGACCACCTTCGCCGTCG
>CAYTWS010000255.1:0-3575 GCA_964442145.1 uncultured Ectothiorhodospiraceae bacterium
CCGGCCGGTCATTAACCTCTTGGGCGCTGTCGACGTGGGGCCATAGCTCAGCCGGGAGAGCGCCTGGATGGCATCCAGGAGGTCGGCGGTTCGATCCCGCCTGGCTCCACCAAAATCAAGAACTTACGACGCTTCACGGATGAGGCGTTGTCCAAAGTGCCCCACCGTTGTCCAAAACCTCACAGCGGCGTCACGCGCCGAACCTCTCGCGACCGCAGATATGCTCGATGCTGGGCCTCCGTTCGGTGCCCCAGTAGCGACTGCGAATCCAGGCCCTGCTCCTTCGCGTCCGTTGCGCACTTGGCGCGCAGATCGTGGAAGGTGAAGCGCTCGATCTCCTTTTGCTTCACGGCGCGCGCCATCAGGCGCTGCCACATGGCCGAGAAGCCGTCCCGCGAGTAGGGCTGGCCCCGCCGGGTGCATAGCACGGTCATGCCCCGGACCCTCGGCCGGATAGATCGGGCCCGCTCAATTGCCGCGGACAGGCGAGGCGTCCACTCGAGCAGCAGTGCGTCGCCGGTCTTCTCGGCTCGCACGGTGATGCCCTCGTCGCCGACCTGCGCCCACGACAGCGCGAGCAGGTCGCCGCGGCGCATGCCGGTGGTGACGGCGAGCTCCATGGCGACCGCCAGGACCGGAGGCGCGAGCTCGTAGACGGCGGCGTACTCGTCGTCGGTGACACGCCGGTCACGCGGGCTCTCGGGATTGCGCCGTACCTGGCGGCACGGGTTGGCTGTCAGCATCCCGTGCTCCACGGCGTATCCGAGCGCGGCGCTCAGGGTTTCGATCTCGCGGTTCGCCGCCACGGGGTGGGAGTGGCGGCGCAGATATTGGGCGATGTGGTGGGGCTGGAGGTCGCCCGGGGCCATCCGGCCGAAAATGGTCTGTAGTCGGCGGATGTGGCCCTCTCGGTCGGCGCGGGTGCGGGGCGCGACGTGGCGCATGCCGTGCTCGCGGTAGTCGGCCAGGATCGCGCCGACTGTACCGTCGGCCGGTGTGCCCGCCTCGATCTCAGCCCAACGCTTGAGCGCCTGGCGGAAGTCCGAGCCCAATGGCTCGCGCCAGCGCTTGCCGTTCACGATGCCGTGGTCGTAGTAGTACGCATTGCGCACGCGGCGCATGCGCTTCGGGACTTCCTTCTGTACCGTCTTCTGGCGCCCCATTCGGCCCATGGTAGCCCCTACGGCAGGTATTGCCAGTCCGGCTCGCCTGGTTGGCGCACGGCTTGCGGCTCGAGCGCTGACCGCAACACCTTCGGCTTGCCCCGCGCGCTCACCCAGTACGGGATCGCGTTGCGGCTGAGCCAGCCGCGCTGGTCCGCGTGGCGCTTATAGCCGGTCAACTCGCCCAGCTCGTCGTCGGTGAGGAACATGGTTTAGTGCCCTCCGAGCTCTCGCTGGGCCTGCTCCCACGCCTGTTGCACGGCCCGAAACTCGTCCGCGTCGCCTCCGTGGTCGGGGTGTGTCTTCCGGCGGCGTTGGCGGTACGCTTCGCACACCTCTTCGAGTGTCGCGGCCGGCGTTACGTTGAGCACGTCGCGCCAGTCGCCGCTGGTCGCCTCGAGGCGCGCGAATCCGGAGAAGGCCCGCTCGAGGATGCCGCTCGCGCCCCAGCGCTCGAGCCCGCGCATGGCCTCGACCGACTTGCGCAGGGCCTGGAGGTTGTCTGCGACGGTGGTCCAGCGGTCGCAGGCGAGCGCGAGCTGCGATCGCTGCCAGTAGAAGTAAACGGCCACGCCCGGGTCGTCGGGCGTTCGCTGGCCCGCATACGGGAGGCCGTTGGCCTTCGTCGGGATGTTCGTCGAAATCACGACGTGGCTCGCGTTCATACGCCGCAGCTCCTCGACGATCCCGTCGCGCGCCTGGGCGAATCCTGTGTTGAACCGTGCGCGCTCGCGGCGCTTCGTGCGTGGGTAGCCCTCGGGCCATTCGAGCGGGTGCGCTGTCGCCGTCATCGCGAATCCTCGGCGGCGTGGCTACGCTCGGCCTCGGCGTGCGCGGCCGCAGGGTCGGGAAACCCGTCGTGCGTCACGCCGTCGAGCAGGCGGCCGGCGGTTTTCTTGCCGACCCGGTAAACGTCCGGCTCATCCTCCCAATGCATGCCGTCCAATTCGGAGGGCCTAATTAGGCCGAATGACCACTCACCGTCGAATAGGTCCGCTGTCCGCTCGGTTCGCTCAATCGCTCCCGCGCACTCGCCAGGCGCCCACTCGCCCCACTGCTTGAAGAAGAAGGGCACGTTGGCCTCGGCGCACTGGTCGCGTAGAGAGCGCACCCAGGCCGGGTGCAGCGGACGGGCGCCGGGGCCGGACTCGCCGCCGGCGACCACCCAGTCGAGAGCCGGCCGAACCCATGCATTGCCGCTATCGGCAGCGTCCGCGAGAAGTGTCGCGGCTAACGGGTCAACCGATCGCAGGTCGTCATCACCGCGGCGCAGGAATTGCTCAATGCCGATCGGGCCGAGCAGCGGCTCCATCGACAGCCACCGGACGGCGGCCGGTGTGCCGAGCAGCTTGGGTATGTCACGCTCGGCCTCGGCCTGCGTAACGACGGTGATCCCGAGCCACACGTGCGGCCAGCCTTCGCCCCAATCGTCCGGCAACATCGATCGCACGTTGCCGATGCGCTTGGTCAGCAGTAGCCAGTCGAGCTCGGGCGTGTCGCGGATGACCTGCCAGAGCTCGTCGCGCCACTCGGCCGGAACCTCGTTGTCGAAGACGTCTGCGAGCGAGCAGCAGAACACGCGCGGGCGCTCCCCGGTTTCGCGTGCGTGGCGTGCCCACCGATACGGGGCGTTCCGCGTCTGGACCGACGTGCGCTTGCGCGGCGCCCCGGCGCCCCAGTGCTCGCCGCCGTGGTAGCGCTTGTCCCACTCGGCCGCGTAGCAGTGATCGCACGCCGGGCTGATCCGCGTGCAGCCGAACCACGGGTTGTAGGTGTGGTGTGCCCACTCGATTGCGGTTCCTGTTCCCATAAGTACTCCGGCGGCCCTTCAAGTAGCTGCGCTATCCTCTCCGTCCAGCCATTCCGCCGGCACGTAGTCACGCACGTAGACCGTCCATGACTCGACGGGCTCACAAACCCACGGCGTATAGGACGCGCGAACGGCCTGAGCGACCGCGACTGCATGCTCGCGTGCCGACTCGCCTATATCAGCGGGACATTCGCCGTCCGGACCGGCATATTGCTCGTCGAGCCATTCCTCGAGCCACTCGACGATGTTGTCGGCGATCCGGTCGACGCTAGGCAGCGCCATGCGGCGGTAGCTGGTGACCTCGAGGGTGGCGTCCGGCGCGATGGGGACCTCCCACTGATCGACAACCCGCTCCACCGCCTCGCCAACCGTTGTCTCGGTGAGGTACTCGGCGTCCGGCTCCGCGCTGTAAAAGATAATCTCGTCGTCACTCATGCGTCGCTCTCCGGCGGCCCTTCGACCAGCATCACGTGGTACGGAACTTGGCCTTGGTAGTGCCTCTTGGCGAAGTCATGGGCATCCTTCGGTGCGCCGAATATGCCGATGCAGTTCCTGCCTGGGGTCTGCGGGACGATGATGTAGCGCGGCTCGGGGCTGCGCTG
>CAYTWS010000256.1:0-3569 GCA_964442145.1 uncultured Ectothiorhodospiraceae bacterium
AGCAACCGCTGCCAATACATCCACGGCAATAGCCGCGTCTTGAGCCACCACGCGCTGCGGCGCTCGCGGGTCGAGTCCCACGGCAGACTCGGGCGCACGCGCTTGTCGTATTCGAACTCCGCCAGTACGACGCGCCCATAGGCGGTGATCAAGGGGCACGAGGCATACCCGCTGTAGCGCAGCTGCGGGCTATCGCCCGCCATGACCGCCTCCAGGTTGGCCAAGACCACGGGGAGCTGGGCACGAACAGCAGCGGCCGTTTTCGAGGTCGGCACCGAGGTGGCATCGCCGATGCCGAAGACATTGGCGTAGCGGCGGTGCTGGAGCGTCAATGGATCGACGTCGATCCAGCCGCCGGCGTCGGCCAGCGCACTCCCGGCGACCACGGGCAACGGCCCCTGGGGCGGCACCGCGTGGAGCAAGTCGTAGGCCTCGTGCCAGCGCTCGACGCCCCCCCGATCGTCGCCTCGCTCGAACGTGGCCACCGCATTCGGGCCGTCGACCGCCACCAAGTGCGTGTTGTAGCCGACGTCGACGCCGTAGCGCGCAGCGACCCCCTCGAGCGTCGGGGTGTACTCGGGGACGCTGAACAGGCTCGGGGTGGCCGTGCGGAATCGCTGATCGATGGCCCCGGAGCGGCCCTGGCGCCGCCAGTAGTCGCCCGCCATGTAGACGATCTCCTGTGGCGCACCGGGGCATTTGACAGGCATCGGCGGCTGAGTGAACAACGCGCGGCCGCGCGCCAACGAGCGTAGGCGTTGCCATGTATCGCGGGCGCCGCCGGCCGTGTAGATCGACACCACGCGCCCATCGCCGAGCGCCTCGCCCAGCCCGGGCACCCGATGCCATTGCAGCTCGAGCCCTGGGCTCGCAACGAGATACTCGTAGCTCACGGCCCGCCCGTCACCGAGGCGAAGGCGGCTTGTATCGGGATCGAACGCGCTGACGCGCTCGCGAATCCACGTCACCCCTTCGGGGATGACGCGTGACTGGTCGCGCTGCGTGCGCGCTTGATCCCATACACCGCCACCGACGAGCGTAAACCCCGGCTGGTAGTAGTGCGTCACGCTGGGCTCGATGAGCACGATGCGATCCTGCGGCGGCAATCGCCGCCGCAATGCCGCCGCTGCGGCGACACCACCGGTCCCACCGCCAACGATCGCGACCTTCGCGCTCGTCTCGCGCGCGTGCCCATCGCCATTTGCTTGCGCGACTCGCGGGTCGATCTCGCCGCCTCCCGCTTGGTCGCCGCGCGCTTCGAAAGACGCTGCAGTCACCATGTCGTCACCCCCACCCATCACGAATCGGTTGAGGGCAGACTACGGCGCTCGGGATGCCTCGGAATTGACACGGATCAATATAAGAGGCGGATTTTTTAGATCGTTTCCGAATCAATCTATGCCCGGGGCGTCACCCGGCCAAGCCTACGCCAGCCCGCCTCCGCCCATAGGCGCGCGCTTCGCCACCGCCCGCTGCCAACGGGGGAGCCCGCAGGGCGCCGTCAATCGTGCGCCAACGGGAGCGTTAGCTCGGGGCGATCGTTGTCCGGCCGATTGACGGCCCGGCTCACCGGCCAAGTCTCGATCGCCTCGTCGGGTACGGGGCCGAGCAGTGCCCGCAACCCGACGGCATCCGCCTCCGGATCGACCCAAGCGGCAGCGGTATCGTCGTTGGCCAAGACCACCGGCATCCGGGCGTGCACGGGCTTGCCAACGGTATTGGCCTCGGTCGTGAGGATGGCCATGGTGCGCTGGCCCTCGGCATCGGTAGCGGCCAAACCGGCGAAGAAGAACACCCGATCGTCGGGACAATGGAAAAAGTGCGGTTGTTTGGGTCCACGGTCACGCGGCTGCCACTCGTACCATCCGTCCGCGGGCACGAGGCAGCGCCCGCGACGGAATGCGCGGCGGTACATGGGCTTGTCCGGCGCGCTCTCGGCACGCGCGTTGATCGGGGCCCTGCGGCTGGCGTCGAGCCAGCGCGGGCGGAAGCCCCAGTGGGCCATCGCGACCTTGCGCTTGCCGTCGGCGTCGCGCCCCGCCACCAGAACGTGCTGACCGGGCGCGATGTTGTAGCGCGGCGGACCCAAGTCCCCGGGGGCCTCGGCAAGCCATGGATGGCCACGCGGATTGCGCAAGCTGTATCGACCGCACATCGGCTCTGTTCGGGAGGCCATGTCTACTCCGGGTGCGGCAGGCTAGCACTGTGGCCCATTCATCGCCGTGCGTCCGGATCCCGCAGAGTCGCCGAGTACGCCCCCAAACCGAAAGCGTCCAGGATCCCCACCGAATCGATGTTGCGATTCACGGCCCCCTTCGAATGCCCCTGGCTATGTCACCGGCTGTCGCGACGAGCTCCCGCGTCGTGCGCTGATCCCAACCCGTTGGCGCTCTGAGCCGATTGGGTTTGGAGAGGCGTTCCCCCAAGGGAGAGGCTTTGCCTACCATACGCTCGTCTCGGCGCCCTTTGCTGCTTTGCGTGACCGCGAACCGAGCGATGACCGAACACGCCTCCCGGTTGCCCATCGACAACCTGCGCGCAGACTTCGAGGCCGCGCTCGCCCAAGGCCCGGTCGTCGTCAGTGCGGCCACGGGCTCGGGCAAGTCGACACGCCTGCCCGTGTGGGCGCGGGCGCAGGGGCGCGTCCTGGTCGTCGAGCCACGGCGGGTGGCGGCGACCAGCCTGGCCAATTGGGTCGCCGAGCAAATCGGCACCGCCGTCGGCGACGACGTCGGCTACGCGATTCGCCACGAGGCGCGCTGTAGCGCGGACACCGCCATCGTCTTCGCGACGCCGGGCATCGCCCTGCAGTGGCTGGCCCGGGATGGCTTGGCTGGTTTCAATGCGCTCGTCCTCGACGAGTTCCACGAGCGCCGCTGGGACACCGATCTGCTGCTCGCGCTCCTGCAGGATCACCCCCGCCATCGCCTGGTCGTTACCTCGGCCACGATCGACGGCCCCCGTTTCGCCCGCCAAATCGGTGCGCGCCACCTCGAGAGTGAGGGCCGCGCATTCCCGGTCAGCGTCGAGCATCTGGCGCGCGAGCCGCGCGCACTACCCAGCGCGAAAGGCCTCGCTGCCCGGATCGCCGATGCGGTGTCGGCCGCACTCGAGCGCAGCGAAGGCGATGTGCTCGTGTTCCTCCCCGGACGCGGCGAGATTGGCGACACCAGAAAAGCCTTGCGCGGCGTCGACGCGGAGTGCGTCGAGCTCCACGCCGGCGCCGATGCGGAGACTCAGCGGCGGGCGCTGCGTCCCGGGGAGCGCCGCCGCGTGATCCTGGCGACCAACGTCGCCGAGAGCTCGGTGACGGTGCCGGCCGTGACCACGGTGATCGACAGCGGCCTCGAGCGCCGCACACGCCGGCGTAACGGCCGCACCGTGCTCGGGCTGCAGGCGATCGCCGCCGACAGCGCCGAGCAGCGCCGCGGCCGCGCCGGGCGAACGGCCCCTGGGCTGTGCCTGCGGCTCTGGGGCGAAAACGCGCCCCTGGCCGCGGTTACGCCGCCCGAGATCCAGCGCGAGGATTTGACCGAGCCCGTGCTCGCGGCCGCCTGCGCCGGCCGGCC
>CAYTWS010000257.1:0-3557 GCA_964442145.1 uncultured Ectothiorhodospiraceae bacterium
ACACCTACCTGCTGCCGACCTGCACCCAGTTCGAGCAGGCCGGCTCGGTGACGGCGTCCAACCGCTCGCTGCAATGGCGCGAGAAGGTCGTGGATCCGCTGTTCGAGTCCAAGACCGACGCCGAGGTGCTCTACCTGTTCGCGCAGAAATTCGGTTTCGCCGACCAGATGTTCAAGCACATCTCGATCCAGGACGACGGCATGCCGAGCCCGGAGGACACGCTGCGCGAGATCAACCGCGGCACCTGGACGATCGGCTACACCGGCCAAAGCCCCGAGCGGCTGAAGGCGCACATGGCCAACCGCGCGGCGTTCAATACGACCACACTGCGTGCCGAGGGCACCGACCTCGACGGCGAGGCCTACGGCCTGCCGTGGCCGTGCTGGGGCCCACCGGAGATGCGCCATCCCGGCACGCCGGTGCTCTACGACACCTCCGAGCGCGTCTCGCGCGGCGGCCTCACCTTCCGCGCGCGCTTCGGCACCGAGTACAACGGCGAGAACCTGCTCGCCGAGGGCTCGTACTCCAAGGACTCCGATCTCGACGACGGCTATCCCGAGTTCACCTTCGGCATGCTGCGCAGGCTGGGCTGGCACACCGAGCTCACCGAGGCCGAGGCCCGCACGATCAAGCAGGTCGCCGGCGTCGACGACGAGTCCAACTTCGAGGAGATGAGCTTCAACCCGGGCACACCGGGTGCCCAGATCGACAACGTCAACTGGAAGACGGACTTGTCGGGCGGGATCCAGCGGGTGGCGATCAACCACGAGTGCGCCCCGTTCGGCAACGCCAAGGCGCGCTGCATCGTGTGGCAATTCCCCGATCCGGTGCCGGTCCACCGCGAGCCGCTGTATACGCAGCGCTACGATCTGGTGGATCAGTACCCGACCTACGACGACCGCAAGGCCTTCTGGCGCCTGCCGACGACCTACGCCTCGATCCAGTCGACCGACTACTCCGGCGATTACCCGCTGGCGTTCATCAGCGGCCGGCTGACCGAGTACGAGGGCGGCGGCGAGGAGACGCGGTCCAACCCGTGGCTCGCCGAGCTCCAGCAGGAGATGTTCGTCGAGATCCATCCCGCCGATGCCAACGACCGCGGCGTGCGCGATGGCCAATGGGTCTGGCTCGAGGGACCGGAAGGGGGCCGGATCAAGGTCAAGGCGATGGTCACGCGCCGGGTTGGCCGGGGTGTGATCTGGACGCCGTTCCACTTCGGTGGCTGGTTCCAGGGCCAGGATCTGGTCGACCGTTATCCCGAGGGCACCGCGCCCTACGTCCGCGGCGAGGCCTGCAATACGGCGACCACGTATGGCTACGACTCGGTCACCCAGATGCAGGAGACCAAGGCCACGCTTTGCGAGATCACTTCGGCGTAACCAGCCGCCGTCAGGAGTAGCGACATGGCACGAATGAAGTTTCTCTGCGACGTCGAGCGGTGCATCGAGTGCAATGCCTGTGTGACCGCTTGCAAGAACGAGAACGAGGTCCCGTGGGGGGTGAATCGCCGGCGCGTGATCACGCTCGAAGACGGCGAGCAAGGCAACGAGAAATCGGTCTCGGTCGCGTGCATGCACTGCACCGACGCCCCCTGCGCGGCCGTCTGCCCGGTGGATTGCTTCTACACCACCACCGATGGGCTGGTCCTGCACGACAAGGACTTGTGCATCGGCTGCGGCTATTGCTTCTACGCCTGCCCGTTCGGCGCGCCGCAGTTCCCCGAGGAATCGGCGTTCGGCGAGCGCGGCAAGATGGACAAGTGCACCTTCTGCGCCGGCGGCCCCGAAGACGACAACACCGAGGCCGAGTACGAGAAGTACGGCGCCAACCGCATCGCCGAGGGCAAGCTGCCCGCCTGCGCCGAGATGTGCGCCACCAAGTCGCTGCTCGCCGGCGACGGCGAGATGGTGGCCGATATCTATCTCAAGCGGGTAATGCAGCGCTCCGGGCGGCCCGACACCTGGGGCTGGCAAAAGGCCTACGGCGAGGGCGTCTGAGCCCGCCCGAGGAGACGACGATGAGCCGATGGGCGATAACGGTGGCCGCGACGGCCGCGCTGCTCGCGCTGAGCGGGTGCTACGAGGACACCACGCCGACGCAGTACGAGCCGGGCGTCTACAAGGGCGCCTCGGATCCGTTGCTGGACAAGCTCGAGTCCGAGGAGCTGCGCAACGAGCTCGACGCCCGCTTCGAGCGGGCGGCGACGGACCGGTGACGCGGGAGGGCGCGCGATGATGCGCAAGCGAATCCACTGGGCTTTGATCGCCGCCGCCGCGGTGGCGCTCGCCGGCTGCTCGGAGTCGATATCGGAGCCTTGGGTCTCGGGCGAGCAGGCCGAGGCGCTCAAGGGCGAGCGCACCCGCACCGCGGACCAAAAGCAGGTACTGCGTACGCGTCTCGAGAACTACGCCGGCGCGTACCAGTAAGGGGAGCCAGCTATGAGCACTGCCGAACCCCATCGAGAGGGCCGCGCCCGGGCGAGCCATCGCCGGGCGATGATCTGGAGCCTCGCGCTGATCCTTGTGGGTGCGATGGTCGCGCCGCTGACCGGCTACGTGTACGTCGCCTTCGCCGACGAAGGCGCTGCCGCCTGGGAGACCAATCCCCGCGCCGAGACCTGGCGCGACGTGCGCGAGGGCGAGGGCGGCTATACCGCGGCCTCGGGACCGTACGTGACCAACAACTTGATCCAGAACGGCGGCGAGAACTGGCGCAACCTGCGTAACGGGCCGGTCGCCGGTCTCACGCCGTGGCTGATGGCGATCGCGCTCGTCGGCATCGGCTTGTTCCACGCGATCCACGGGCCGAATCGCCTCGACAAGCAGCCCTCGGGCCGCAAGGTCTTGCGCTGGCGCACCTGGGAGCGCGGGCTGCACTGGTTCACCGCGATCTCGTTCATCGTGATGGCGATCACCGGTTTGAGCCTGCTGTTCGGGCGCGCCGTGCTCATCCCGCTGATGGGCCACGCCGGCTTCGCCGCGTGGGCCGAGTTCTCCAAGGGCCTGCACAACTTCCTCGGGCCCCTGTTCACCGCGGGCGTGCTCGTCATGATCATCGCCTGGGTGCGCTACAACATCCCCAGTCGGGTCGATCTGGACTGGTTCCGCAAGGGCGGCGGCATGGGATCGCAGCACGCCTCGGCCGGGCGCATGAACGGCGGTGAGAAGGTCTGGTTCTGGTTCATCGTGATCGGCGGCGGCGCCGTCTGCATCACGGGCTTGATCCTGGACTTCCCCGGCTTCGGCCAGGACCGCGGTGTCATGCAATGGGCGAGTATCATCCATGCGGTCGTCGGCATCGCCTGGGTCGCCTTGGCCTTCGGTCACATCTACATCGGCACGGCCGGAACCGAGGGCGCGTTCGAGGGGATGGCCACCGGCTACGTCAGCGAGGAGTGGGCCGCCGAGCACCACGATCTGTGGCTCGACGAGCTGCGGCGTGAGAACCGCATCGAGCGGCCGCCCTCGGAGACCGGGGAGGCCCCCAGCGGCGGGCGCCCGCACCCGAGCTGACACGGCGTCGCCGCGTCAGCCCGACTCGGCGCAGGTGAACGCGGT
>CAYTWS010000258.1:0-3529 GCA_964442145.1 uncultured Ectothiorhodospiraceae bacterium
CACCGCCACGGCCAGCGGATGGCTGGAGCCCTGCTCGAGGCTCGCCGCCAGGGCCCGCGTGCCTGCACGGGCGCGCGGTAGGCGGGTGGCGCCTGGCGCAGCGCGCTGGATCAGGTCCCGTCGTCGCGGTCGCGGCCCTGGATGAGCGCGATCTTGCGGTGGCGATATTCGGTCTCGCCGATCTCGCCCCGGCGCCGGGCTTGCTCCAGGCGCTCGAGCTCGATGGTGGTCGTGTCGAGGTGTTGGCCGCAGCGCGGGCAAGCGGGCGTGCCGGGCGCGGCGGAGAACCCGCAGTGCGGGCACACGGCGTTGCCGCCGCCCTGGGTCGGTCGGAACAGCGCCAGCGCTGCGACGATCAGGCCGATGAGGACGACGATGCGCCAGGCGGACTCGTCCATAGGCCGTGTCCCTCCGCTCGGACGGACCCCGAGTCTGGCAGGGTGCTGGGCGCGACGCGATCGTGGCGGTGGGGCCACTGGCGGCGCCGGCGCCACTGAGTTGGAGGCACACCCATGCCCGACCGGGACACCGAGCAACGCCTACGTAGCGATGCCTGGGCGCTGTGCCGCGGGATCGGCGAGCGCAAGGGGTCGCACCCGTGGGCGCGCTCGTGCTGGAGATGGTCGGCTATACCGCGGCCGAGCAACACTATCCCGGGCCGCTGCGCTGGGCCGGCTATCCGGCGACGGGGGACTTCATCGGCGTCGTGGGCAATCGCCGCTCGCGGCGCCTCACGCGCGCCAGCGCGCGCGGGCTCGCCCGCCAGCCCGGCCTGCCCGGCGAGACCCTTACGGTGCCGTGCGACGGCTGGATCCTGGCCGATACGCGCTTGAGCGACCACAGCGCCTTCTGGGACGCGGACTGGCCCGCGGTCATGATTACCGACACCGCCTTCTTCCGGAATCCGCACTACCACCGCGCCAGCGATCGCTTGGAGACCCTCGATTTCGATTTCATGGCACGCGTCGTCGGCGGCCTGGTCGCGGCGATCGACCGCATCGCCGCTGAGCGCCCGTGATGGGGCCGGTTGCGGGGCTCAGCCCGCGCCGAGACCCAGTGCCTGCGCGACCCGATCGGGGTCCTCGAGATGGACGTGGTGGTTGCCCGGCACCTCGCACAAGCGCGGATGGCCCAGGGCGGCGAGTCGTTCGTGGACCGCGGGGTGTTGCATATCGATGAGGCCGTCGTGAGCCCGGACCACCGTCGTCGGCGCCTCGATGGCGGCGAGGAAGGCTTGGACCTGCTCCTCGGAGAAGTATGCTGGGCTGGGCCAGCGAAGCCGCCGATCGCTGCGCCAGCGCAGCCCCCCTTCGACGGCCACCGTGCCCCGCTCGGCCAGGCGCCGCGCGGCGGCCGCGCTGAGCCCGCCGACACTGCGTCGCGCCTCCACGGCCTCCTCGAGCGTGGCGTAGGTCGCTGGCTCCCGGTGATGCGAGCGCTGAGCACGCTCGAGCGCGCGGCGCAGGCGCTGCGGTGCCTCCTCCGGCGTCTGGCTGAGCGGGCCCAGGGCCTCGATGAGATAGAGCGCCTCGAGGCGCTCGGGCTGTGTCGCGGCGACCAGCGTGGCCACGGCGCCGCCCAAGGAATGGCCCAATAGCGTCAGCCGCGACCAGCCCAGGCTGTCGGCCGCCGCCACGGCATCGGCGACGTAGTCGACCAAGTGGTACCAGAGGCCACCGGCCCGGTGGGGCGAGCGGCCGTGGCCGGGGAGGTCGAGGGCGACGACGCACGCGTCGGCCAATCGGGGCGCCAGGCCGTCGAAGCTCGCCGCGTTGTCGAGCCATCCGTGCAGGGCGAGTACGGGCGGTCCATCAACCGGGCCCCAGGCGCGCGCCGCGAGCGAGCCCTCGCCGGTTGGCACCGCGATCTCGCGAGGCCCTGTGGACCGACTCATGGGCCCGAGCCGGAGAGGGCGACCGCCGACAACCGCCGGCGCGACGAGGCCGTCGCCGTCGATGGCCATGGGGTCGGCAAGCCGGCCCCATGGCCGACCCCATGGGCCCGGGTCCATCACTCGACCTCGACGACGCTCGAGTGCAGCTTGGTTACACCGTCGCCCTGCTCGTGGAAAACGCTGATCTCCCACTGGCCGGCGCTGTCCATCGTGGCTCGGTGCCACGTGCGGTACCGCAGCGCACCGTCGAGGTCCCGATTGAACGTCTGCCGGGTGATCCCCTTGTGGTTGAGCTGCGTGAGCACGGTGGCGTTGGCCTCCCGAGGGACCAAGTACTTCATCCAGAGGTAGACGGTCGTACCCGTATCGATCGACTCGCGGTCGAGCTCCTCGGTGCAGTTGTGCTTCTGCGGGCCTTGCTCGTGGACGCCCTTGCACAGCTTGAATGCCAACAGCAGTGGCTCGTTGGCGTCGCCGTAGTAGTAGTCGACGACCCGATTCGCTGCCTCGGCCGGGGGCTTGTCGGCCGCGTGCGCCGCAGGCAGCAGCATCAGCGAGAGGGCGAAGAGCGCCAGAGAACGATTACCTTGGCGCATTGTTGAGCTCCTATGGTTCTCATCGAAGGCGAGCGGACCGACTCCCCAACGGCACCGCGTGGGGAACATGGCACAGCCGTCGCGTGACCGTCCATCGCGCGCGCCGAGCAAGGCCACAGGCTTCTCGGACAGCCTCCTAGGTAGGCCGGTTTTTGGCCCGTGTCCCCCCGTTCGGCATCGATGGCCCGCTGGCCTGATCGATCTCCTGCGCGTCGTTCGGCCAAGCCGACAACCGGCGCGTGTTGGAGCGCCCCGCCCAATGCCGGTTGCTGCTTGCGGCTGGACCCGCCGCCGGCGGCCCATTGCGCGAGCGGGCGATCGAGACCATGGGGGCCGATGAGCGAAACCGTCCTATGGCGACGAATCCATTCGTGATTCATCCTCGCCGTCGCGACAGGGCGCCCAATAGAGCCGTGATCATGCCGGCGAACAGCAGCACGTAACCGGCGAGGGCGAGGCCGATGTCGGGCTGGATCAGGCGGATCACCATCGCCATCTGGAGGGCGAGCGCGGCGACCATGACGACTCCGCCGAGGATGAGCCGAATCATGGCGCCGTCGCAGCGACCGTGGGCGTCACCGATCGTGCAGCCAGCAGGCGCTGATGTGGCCGCTGCGCGGCTCGAAATCGGGCGGGTCGTGGACGTCGCAGGTGCCCGCCATGGCGTGCAGGCAGCGCGGGTGGAAGCGGCAGCCTGCGGGCGGGTGCAGCAGGCTCGGGGCCTCGCCGCCAGGCACGGGACGCTCTCGAGCCGCGTTGGCCGGGTCGGGGTCGGCCAGCGCGGTCAAAAGCGCCTGCGTGTAGGGGTGCTGGGGATGCGCCAGTAGCTCGTCGACCGCCGCGGACTCGACGATGCGCCCGGCGTACATGACGAACACGCGCTCGGCGAAGTGGCGCACCGTGGATAGATCGTGGGTGATCAGCGCCAGGGTAAGGTGGCGCTCGCTGCGGATGCGGCGCAACAGCTCGAGGATCTCGATGCGCACCGAGGCGTCGAGCATGGATACGGGCTCGTCGGCGACCAGTAGGGTGGGCTCGA
>CAYTWS010000259.1:0-1194 GCA_964442145.1 uncultured Ectothiorhodospiraceae bacterium
ACATCGTGTTCTTCATGGTCGGCGCCTACGCCTCGACCATCCTGGTGATGTTCGCGGGCTGGCCCATGGCGCTCGGCTGGGTCGGCGCCATGGTCATCGCCGGGCTCGTCGGCGTCCTCATGACCCTGCCGACGGCGACCCTGCGCCAGGACTATTGGGCGATCAGCTCACTCGCCTTCGCCGAGATCATCCGCTTTATCTTCAAGAATACACCCATCAAGGGCGACTACATCGGCGCCTCGTTCGGCGTGCCCAATATCCCCCAGCCACTGGGCGAGATGTTGAGCACGCAGCAGTTCTATCTGTTCTTCCTCGTGCTCACGCTGGTTATCCTCGGTGTCGTCTACGCGGCGGTCGAGTGGATCACGCGCTCACCCTATGGGCGTGTGCTCAAGTCGATCCGCGAGGACGATCATGTCGCCCTGGCGCTGGGCAAGAACGTGCGCTCGATCCGCATCCGTGCGATGGCGCTCGGGGGCGCGATAGGGGGCCTGGCGGGCGCGATGTTCGCCCACTACAACGCCTTCATCCAGCCCAACTACTTCTTGCCGCTGGAGACGTTCCTGGTCTGGGCCATGCTCCTGCTCGGCGGCAAGGGCAATCACTTGGGGGCACTGCTGGGCGTGGTCGTGGTACAGGTAATCTACAACTCGACCCGATTCCTCAAGGATGTCTTGCCCATCGATGCCTCGATCCTGAGCTCCGGGCGCATGATCGTCATCGGCGTGCTCATCATCCTGGTGGTGCTGTACATGCCCAACGGCTTGATTCCGGAGAAGCGGCGGCGTTATGCCCGACAATAATTTCCTCCAAATCGACGGCGTGCGCGTGACCTTCGGCGGGATCACAGCGCTCGACGGCGTCTCGATGAACGTCGAGCCGGGGCGCGTGCATGGGCTCATCGGCCCGAACGGCTCCGGTAAGACCACCTTGTTCAACGTGATCACCGGATTCATCCGGCCCACCGCGGGCCATGTCTACTTCCACGGCAGGGAGCTCACCGGCTTACGCCCGGAGAAGATCGCCCAGCGCGGCGTCGTGCGCACCTTCCAGTCCAGCCTGAACCCCGAGCAGATGACCGTCATGGAGAACATGCTCATCGGTCCGACGGGGCAGGTGGGCGAGGGCATCTTGAACACGGTGCTGCAGTATCGCCGGATGCGCGAGCAGGAGCGGGCCAATGAGGAAAAGGCC
>CAYTWS010000259.1:1204-3518 GCA_964442145.1 uncultured Ectothiorhodospiraceae bacterium
AAAGGCCTGGCGCATCCTCGAACTCACCAACATCAGCCATCAAGCCGATACCTACGTGCGCGAGCTCTCCGGCGGGCAGAAGAAGCTGCTGTCGCTGGCGCAGACACTGATGGCCGATCCCTATCTCATCCTGCTCGATGAGCCCGTCGCGGGCGTCAACCCGAAGCTCATCGACGAGATCCTGGAGGTCATCGATCGCCTGCGCTCCGACGGCTACAACTTCCTGGTGGTCGAGCACAACATGCGCGTGGTTCGACGCATCTGCGACAGCATCCACGTGCTCGATGCGGGCCAGGTGCTGGCCGAGGGCCCGCCACACGAGACCTTGCAGCGCGAGGAAGTGCTCGAGGCCTATCTGGGTACGCATCGGGCCGCCGAGGCCGAGGAGGACTGAGCGTGAGCGAGGGCGAGACCGCCAATACACCGGCCGTGCTCGAGGCGTCGCAGGCACATGCCGGCTACGGCGAGGCCGAGATTCTGCACGCGGTGGATTGCGTCATCCACCGCGACGAGATCGTCACCATCATCGGGCCCAACGGCGCCGGCAAATCGACGCTGTTGAAGGCGATGATGGGCTATCTGCCGTTGACCAAGGGCTCGGTCCACTACCGCGGCGAGGACATCACCTCGCTGCGACCCGACCAGCGCGCCCGCATCGGTATCGCCTACGTACCCCAGCTCGAGCATACGTTCCCCTCGCTGACGGTCGAGGAGAACCTGCGCATGGGCGGCTACACCCTCGACCGCGACACCATGCGGCGCCGTATCGACGAGCAATACGAGCGCTTCCCACGCCTGGCCGAGCGCCGCAAACAGCGCGTGCGCACCATGAGCGGCGGTGAGCGCCAGCAGCTCGCCATGGCGCGGGCCTTGATGACCGATCCCCAAGTCATCCTATTGGACGAGCCCTCGGCGGCGCTGTCGCCCAAGATCGCCAGCCAGGTGTTCGATCAGGTGCAGCAAATCCACTCCGAGGGCATCGCCATCGGCATCGTCGAGCAGGACGCGCAGCGCTCGCTCGAGATCTCCCATCGCGGCTACGTCCTGGTCGATGGGCGCAACGCGTTCACGGATCGAGCCGACCGGATCCTGGAGAACGAGGAAATCCGGCGGCTCTACCTCGGGGCGCCCGAGGAGGCGTGACCGAGTCGACGGGACGGCGGCAGCGCCGCCTTCCCGGCTTTTGCAAGCCAATGGGTCTGACAGGCTCAACGGCAAAAACGGAGGGTTCAATCATGAACAAACGTACCCTGGGAATCGCATCCGCGGTTGCGTTCGCGCTAGGCGCGGCCGGCTCCGCGAGTGCGGCGGATCCGATCAAGATCGGCCAGATCACCTCGCTCACCGGCACCAACGCCAACGCCGGTAAGGACATGGAACGCGGTGTCGAGCTGGCCCTCGAACGCATCCAGAACGGCTACGAGATCCCGATGGAGGACGGCTCGACCATGAAGATCGGGCCGGGCCTGCTGGGTGGCCGTGAGATCAACCGCATCGTCGAGGACACCGAGTCGCGGCCGCAGTCGGCGATGGACGCGGTGCGCAAGCTGGTGAACTCGGACAATGTGCCCATCGTGCTGGGCGAGTTCTCCTCCGGCATCACGCTGCCGACGGGGCAGTTCACCAACAAGAACGAGGTGATCCAGTTCTCGGTCGGCGCGACCTCGCCCAAGCTGCGCGACATCGGGCCGTACTTCTTCGACAGCATCGGCACCGACGTGCTCGCGGCCGAGGCCGTCGCCGAGATGGCCGCCAAAGACGCCCCCGATGCCGACAAGTTCACCTCGATCACGGTGAACAACCCCTTCGGCGTGGGCGTCGAGACCAACACCTGCAAGTTCCTCAAGGAGGACTACGGGCGCGAGTGCGTGACCACGGTGCGCTACGAGCGTGAGCAGTCCGACTACCGCGCGCAGGTCAACCGGATGTTCAACCAGGATCCGGATGCGGCCCTGTTCACCGCCTATGGCACCGAGGCGCGCCTGATCCTGCGCCAGGCCTACCAAGGCGGCTACCGCGACGCCGCGGAGTGGTACGCGCCCTACATCACGATGTGGACCAACGAGGTCGAGGACCAGCCCGAGATCGCCAACGGCATCAAGGGCACGCAGGTCGGCGTCGAGGGCGAGTTCTATAACAATGAGTACGCCAAGCCGTACCAAGAGGCCTATGGCGAGAAGCCGCTGACCGCCTATGGCGCCTACGGCTACGACGCCATGATGATCGTCGCCCTGGCGATCGAGGAGGCCGGAAGCACCGACCCGGACGAGCTCAAGGACGTCATGCAGAAGGTGTCCAAGAACTATCAGGGCGT
>CAYTWS010000260.1:0-3516 GCA_964442145.1 uncultured Ectothiorhodospiraceae bacterium
TTCTACCGCCAGCAGCTGCAGTGGCTCGGGGGCATGGGCATCATCGTGCTGGCCGTCGCCATCCTGCCCATGCTCGGTATCGGCGGCATGCAGCTCTACCGCGCCGAGCTGCCCGGACCGGTCAAGGACACCAAGCTGACCCCGCGCATCGCCGAGACGGCCAAGGCGCTGTGGTACATCTATGTCGGGCTGACGGCGCTGTGTGTGTTGGCGTACTGGCTGGCCGGCATGAGTGTGTTCGACGCCGTCGCCCATGCGTTCACGACCGTCTCGACGGCCGGATTCTCGCCCTACGACGCCAGCATCGGCCATTTCGACAGCGCCTTGATCGAGATGGTCGGGGTGTTGTTCATGGTCCTCGGCGGGGTCAATTTCGCACTCCACTTCGCGGCGATGCGCCGGCGCAGCCTGCGTCCCTACGCCGTCGACGGCGAGTTCCGCATGTACGCCTCATGGCTGGTGGGCTTGGCCGCCGTCACGGTGGGGTATCTCATCTTCCAGGGGACGCTGGCGCCCGGCGACGCGTGGCATCACGGGATCTTCAACATCGTCTCGACGGCGACGACGACCGGTTATGCCTCGACCGACTTCGCGAGCTGGCCGCACTTCCTGCCCGTGCTGCTCATCTTCGCCAGCTTCGTCGGCGGCAGCGCCAGCTCGACCAGCGGCGGGCTCAAGGTCATCCGCGTGCTGCTGTTGGCCAAGCAGGGCCGGCGCGAGCTCACCCGCCTGGTCCATCCGAACGCGCGCGTGGCGGTCAAGATCGGCGGCAAGGCGCTCGACGACCGAATCATCCAGGGCGTGTGGGGGTTCTTCGCCGCGTATATCCTGTGCTTCGCGGTGGGCATGCTGCTGCTGATGATCGCGGGCGAGGACCAGGTCACCGCGTTCTCGGCGATGGCGGCGACGCTCAATAATTTGGGACCCGGTTTGGGTGAGGTCGCGCCCCACTTCCGCAATGTGACGGACTTCTCCAAGTGGGTGCTGTGTCTGGCGATGCTCATGGGCCGGTTGGAGATCTTTACCATCCTCGTGCTGCTCACCCCTGATTTCTGGCGTCACTGACCCGTTCGCCGCGGGGGTTGGTGTCGGCGCGCGGCGTCCCCATGCCATCGGTAGGGGATAGCGACAGGAGGGAGCGTTATGGCGCGCGACGAGACGATCAAGGCGGTCCAAGCAGCGCTCGAGCACGACCCCGCGATCAACCTGCACCGGTATCCGATCCAGGTCGTCCACGACGGCGGTGTGCGTCTGCGCGGCACCGTCGCCGACGTCGCCGCGAAGCGCCATGCGGTGCACGTGGCGCAGCGCGCGGCCGGCGGCGAGGGCGTCTTCGATGAGCTGCGGGTCGAGGTCGGCGTGGCGCGCGGCGAGGACGAGCTGCGCCAAGCCGTCGTCGACACGCTCAAGCGCGAGCCCGCCTTCGTCGAGTTCCGCATCGCCGAGGGTGAGCACGAGCCCGAGGCCGATGGGACCGACCGCATCGCCGTGGCCGTCGCCGGCGCGCGCGTGTTGTTGCGCGGTAGTGTCTCGAGCCTGGCGCGTTGGCGTTTGGCCCAAGTGTTGGCGTGGTGGGTCCCCGGGGTCGCCGATGTCGACAACCGGATCCGCGTCGGGCCCGGCGAGACCGACTCCGATGGCGAGCTCGCCGACGCGGTCCGGCTGGCGCTGGAGAAGGACCCCTCGCTGCCGGCCGGTCAGATCGACGTGACCGTCGATCGCGGCAGGGTGCGCTTGTCCGGTGCCGTCGACAGCGACGAGCAGAGCCGCCTGGCCGCGCTGGACTGTTGGTATATTCCGGGGGTGGTCGGTGTCGACGACCGCCTGGCGGTCAAGACGCCGTGACGCGCTGTCTCAGCCGCCGCCGTTCGGCGCCGGCCGCCGGCTTGATTGCACGATGGCGCCGGCGTCGTCTGCGCCAGCGCGCCGTGCTGTGTCCTTGATAGGGGGCGTGAGCTCGCAATGAGCCGTATCGAGCAATTCGAGCAGATGCTGGCGAGCGGGCGCGACAGCGCCATGCTGCGCTTTTCCTTGGGCAACGAGTACCTGCAGGCCCAACAGCCCGCGCAGGCGGTCGAGCACTTGCAGCGGGCGGTCGCGTTCGACACGGGCTATTCCGCCGCATGGAAGGCTCTGGGCACGGCCTTGGAGCGCGGCGAGCGCCTCGGCGAGGCCGCCGAGGCCTATCGCCGAGGGGTCGATGCCGCCGAGGCGCGCGGGGACAAGCAAGCCGCCAAGGAGATGCGCGTGTTCCTGCGCCGTCTCGAAAAACGCCTCGGATGAGCACGGGCGGCCACGAGCCGATTCCCCCCAGCGCCGCCCGCCGAGGGCTGTGGCGGCCACGCTACTGGCCCCGCTGGGCGCTCGTCGGCGGACTCGGCTTGTTGTACTGGCTGCCACGGCGTTGGCGGGACGCCCTGGGGGCGGCCATCGGTGACTGGCAGTACTGGCGCAATGCCAAGCGCCGGGGCACGGTCGAGCTCAACCTGGGGCTGTGCTTCCCCGACTGGAGCGAGGCCCAGCGTAGCGCGCTCGCGCGGGAGCATTTCCGCGCGTACGCGCGGGCGATGATCGATCAGCCGGTGTTTTGGTGGGATCGCGCCGGCCGGCTCCCGCGCGAGTTGTGCCGCGTCCGCGGCATCGAGCGCATCGAGGCGCAACGCGCGCAAGGCCGCTCAGTGATACTGGTCGAGCCCCATAGCGCCGCCGTGGATATTGGCGGCAGCGGTCTCACACCGCGGCTGGGGCTATCGATCATGAGCAATGACATGGGCTCGCCCGTGCTCGATTGGGTGGTCAATCGGGCCCGGGCGCGCTACGGCGTGAACGTGTTCTGGCGCTCACAGGGGCTGCGCCCCGTGCTGCGGGCGCTGCGCCGCGGCACCGTGTTCTACTACCTGCCCGACGAGGATTTCGGTGACAGCAACAGCGTCTTCGCGCCTTTCTTCGGCCAGCCCAAGGCGACCCTGACCACGGTGGGCCGGCTCGCACAGCGCACTGCAGCGGCAGTCATCCCCGTTTATGCGTACTACCGGCCCGAGGAGCGCGTCTACGAGATGCTTGTCGGCGAGGCGCTGCACGACTTCCCGAGCGGTGACGCCGTCGCCGATGCCACGCGTATCAACGCCGCGATGGAGCGCCACATCCGCCAGCGTCCCGAGGCCTATCTATGGGGCTATCGCCTGTTCCGCCATCGGCCCGACGGCCGCCGCATGGCGTATCCCAAGCACGCACGTCGGGTACGCCAGCGCGAGCGGCGCCGGCGTCGGCGCGAGCGCCGACGGCGCAAGCGCCACCAGCGTGAGTCGAGCTGAACGCCACCCCGGGCGCGCTGCCCGGTGATCCAGCGGGTCACTTCCTCCGCCGCCGGAAGCGCTTGTAGTTCCACATGTATTGATCCGGGGCGATAGCGATGCAGCGCTCGACCTCGCGGTTGACGGCAGTGGCCGCCTGCACCGGATCGGCATCAGCGACACCGCGCTCGGCCGGCCAGAAGTGCGCGCGAAAGCCGCGCCC
>CAYTWS010000261.1:0-3511 GCA_964442145.1 uncultured Ectothiorhodospiraceae bacterium
GGCAGCGGTCCCCACGAGCACCCTCGCCGCGGGGATTCCGCTGGTCGATATACAAGCGCAGGCGGGCTACTGGGAGCCGACGCCGACCGGTACCGTGTCGTCGGACGGCGATAGCATTGATCTCGAGGACGATCTCGGATTCGAGAGCAATGGGACCAACACGCTGCTCGTCGGCCTCGAGCATCCGGTGCCGTTGCTGCCCAACGTGCGCGTGCGCCACTTCTCGGCCGACGATGAGGCCAACGGGACAATCACTACAACGCGCACATTCAACAACGGTCAGTTTGCTGTCAGCGGCAGCGAGGACGTGCGCTCTGAATACGATCTGTCGAGTACCGATGCCACATTCTACTGGAGCCCGCTCAACAACTGGGTCCAATTGGACCTGGGTGTGACCGCCCGCCAAATCGATGTCGACGTGCTAATTGAGAGCCGGGAAGGCGGCGATCGCGAAAGCGCATCGGGCGATGTCGTTATCCCCATGGGCCACCTGGGTGCCCGCTTCGACGTCCCGCTGGCCGGCCTCTACGTCTCGGGCGAGGTCGACGTCATCTCGGCCGACGACAACTCGATCCGTGACACCCGGGCCGCCGTGGGCTACCAGATCATCGACAACTTCGAGATCGAGGGGGGCTATCGCCAGCTCAGCCTCGACATCGACGACGCCGATGAGATCAGCGCGGACGCCGATTTCGAGGGCGGCTACGTGGCGGCAACACTGCGGTTCTGAGGCGCCGCCGTACGCGCGATTCGCGCCATCGCTAGCCGGGCCGGCGGTGGATGCCGCCGGCTCGCGCTCATCGGGGCATGACGATATCGAACTGTGCCCGGCGATCGGCGCTGGCGTCTTCAGCCGGCTCGAAGGCGACCGCCAAGCGCCGTCGCGCCTCGCCGGCCGAGCGCAAGATGCGGTCGTCGGCGTTCATCGGATGGCCGGCGACGTACATCTGGGTGACGAGCTCGCCCAGGGCCCCACTGATGACACGGAAGTGGATGTGCGGGGCACGGCCCGGGTAGGGCACGGGCCGGATCGCACGGAAGCGGTAGCGCCCGTGTGCGTCGGTGCGTGTCGTCCCGAATCCCTGGAAATTCGGATCGCGTGCGCCCGCCGGGGCATGTGTGTGGTGGTAGTGCCCGCGGGCGTCGCATTGCCAGATCTCGACCTGGGCATCGTCGACTGGGGCGCCGCTGGGGTCGACCACGCGTCCCACGAGATGGGTATGCACCCCCTCGGCGGCATCCTCACGCCCGTCGACGCGAATGAGATCGTTGTCGCGGGCGAGCGGCGGGGCCGCCGGCTCGCGGGGTCCGCGGGTCTGCGCGGGCGTCGGCGCGAGCCGCGCTAACGCGGACAGCGGCGTCAGCGTGAGCGCGCCCGCGCCGGCCAACAGGAGAAGGCGGCGCTGGCGGTCCAAGATTCCCCCTTGCGGCGCATGCGCTGACCGGCGGCCCTCGGCTCGAGCCCGGCAGGCCCCCGGGGGCCTGTTAACGCTTCCCGCGATCGCCGCGTTACGGCCCCCATGCGGGCCGCGCACGCCACCGCTGAGGATGAACGAAGTCCCCGCATGGGCCACTAGGATATCCAGTCAGGGCATAGGAAATCGAGCATGACGGACACCGTGCACTGGCGCCGCCCCGGCCGGGCGCTCCTCTGGCTGCTACCGGCGCTCGCGCTCATCAGTGGATGCGCGCCGCGATCGGCCCTATATCAGCCCGCGGACAGCCTCTATATGCGCGGCCCGAGCCCCGACTACGGCGCCTACGTGGCCGGCGCCCGGGAGCACCTCGCGGCCCACGCGGTGGCAGTCGAGGGTTTCCCCCGCGAGCGACAGATCGCTTGGCGCATGCCGTTCGAGACGGAGCCCGGGGCTGACTGCGACCGCGACGACACCGCGGGGCTGCTGCTCGTCCACGGCCTCGCCGACACCCCGACGATCTTCCGCGGCCTGGCCGAGCGCTTGAGCGCCCGCTGCGTGCGCGTGCGCGCCCTGCTGCTGCCTGGTCACGGGACACGCCCCGGGGATCTCGTCGCAGCCGAGTCGGAGCAGTGGCTCAGCCACGTCCGCGAGCATGCCGCCGCGCTGGCCGATCGGGTCGACCGCCTCTACCTCGGCGGCCATTCCATCGGCGGCGCTCTCGCCACGCAGGTCGCCCTGGAGCGAGGCGACGTCTCCGGCCTCGTCGTCTTCGCCCCGGCGTGGGGTCTACGCGGTTTCGGCCTCGCCATGTGGGCAGCCACCCTCGCCGAGCCCTTCATCGACTTCGTCGAGCTCGAGCCCGAGCACAATCCGGTGAAGTACGAGACCCTGGCCACCAACGTCGGCGACGAAGTACGCGAGACGGTCGCGCGCACGCGGGACGCGCTCAGCGCCGCAGGCACGATCGACCTACCCACGGTGGTCGTCGCCACCGCCGCTGATTCGGTTATCGATCTCGACGTGCTGCAGCGCACGTTTCGCCAACGGCTGGTGAGCCCGCGCAGCCGGATGATCCTGTATCGGGACGCGCGCGACCCACTACCCCCATGGTGGCAACCCGAGCGCATGAGCGCGTTCGACGCCTATCTGCCCGACGAGCGCATCCTCGAGCTCTCGCACCAGTCGCTGCCGGTCTCGCCGCAGCATCCACTCTACGGGCGTGCGGGCCCGCTGCGCCATTGCCTCGAGCCCAATGGCCTGTCACGCGAGGCTTGCCTGCAACGAGACCCGGGCACGATCTGGTATGGCGCCTACCGCGGTCCCGACGAGCGCGATCCGGCGCGCACAACGGCCCGCCTGACCTGGAATCCCCATTTCGATGCCCTGGTCGGGACCGTCGCCCCCCTGATGGCAGGCGACTAGTCGGCTCGCCGAGAAACCGATGCCTGCCCCGTCACCGGCTCAGGATGCGCCCGAGCCCTGGCGCGACGATTTCGGCCGTAGCCCCAGGGACTGGGCGCAACGGCGCCGCGCGGCGCGTCGGCGCTGCTCGACCGTCCGGCTCTGCTCGGCCACATAGAGTCGCCACATGCGCACCAAATCGGCCACCGTCACCGCACCGCGCTCGACCAGGCATTGCTTGGCCAGCGCGCCCACCTTGGGCTGTTCCGCGTGCACACGCTGGATCCAGTCATAGTCGTAGGCGCCGATCTCTTGACGCGCCAGGCGGCGCAGCCGGTAGACGACTATGGCCTCGATCCCGAGCAACAATACCGCGAGCGCGCCGGCCGCGCTCGCCAGCCACAGGGCGACCCGGTCGGCGCTCGGCCCCTGCAGCGCCAGTGCCCCCCCGAGCAAAAGCACCACCGCGGCGATCGGGAACGCGAACCACTGCGCCACTGCCGACAGCGAAGCTCGGAGCTGGGCCCGTTGTTGGATCGAGGGCGGCGCCGGCTGGCACTCGCGGTTTGTCAACGGCGTCGTCGGATTGGCCATCGGTCCCTGCTCGCTGCATGTCCGTCCGGCGGACCCAAGGTTTTTACCGGGGCCGAGCCGATCAGGCCCGGCCACCGCGGACCGCCGATGCCACGGGT
>CAYTWS010000262.1:0-3479 GCA_964442145.1 uncultured Ectothiorhodospiraceae bacterium
CGGCCTACGCACTGGGCGGCTGGAGCGCCGCCGGTCGATCCGGGCCCGCGGCATTTGATACCGAGTGGGCGGTCATGGGGCACAGGCCGGCCTACGCGTCGGATCGACGCTGTGGTGCGCCGACCGGTCACCGATCGTCTGGCAACGGGCCCTTGTAGCGCCCGCGGGCGTTCGGCACCATTCATTTTCCAACCCGGCGCCGGGGAGTGGCCGGTTGCCGGCACGGAGCCTTGGCTTCGTGCCTCGCGTGCACGCGTGGCGTGCGCTACCGAGGTCCGCTAACCGGGAACCACTCCCATGCGATTCTGGCTCGTCGCGCTGTTGCTTTTGGTCTGGGGCACGGCGGCCGCCGCCCCGGACGACCCCGAATACGATAGCCGCCGCATCCTCGGCTGGGTCGAGGCGGTGGTTGTCGCCCCCGACGGGCCGGCTATGCGCTTCAAATCGAAGCTGGATACCGGCGCCGGTACTTCGTCGCTGCACGCCCGAGCCATCGAGCCGTTCGAGCGCGACGGCGAGCGCTGGGTCCGCTTCGAGGTGCCGCTCACCGATCATCTCGACATCGACGCCGACGCGCTCGCGGTCGAGCGCCTGACGTTCGAGCGCCCCATCAGCCGAACCGTGCGCATCAAGTCTGCCGGCGATTCCGAGGGCCGGATGCGCTACGTGGTGTATCTGGCGTTGTGCCTCGGCGGCGCGCACTACCGCGCCGAGTTCACGCTCGCCGATCGCAGCGGTTTGCTCTACCCCGTGCTCATCGGCCGCGATCTCCTCGAGGAGCGCATCGTCGTGGATTCGGCCTACAGCTTCCTGGCGCGTCGGGCCTGCGACCACAACGACGTCGATGACCTCGAGCCGGACACGGCGGTCGATACCTCGCCCAGCGAAGACGACTGAGGGGGGCAGCCGCCGTGCGCCACTGGCAGACGGTCGTCCTCGCGCTCGGGCTCGCCGCGCTCGGCCTCGGGGTGATGGCCTACAAGGCGAGTGCCCTCGACCTGCCGTTGCGCCCCGGCGAGGCGGCCTCGGTCTGGACGCTGGAGTCGCGCATCGCCGTACGCTCGGAGCAGGGTGGACCGGTCCGCATCGACCAGCCGGTGCCGAGCCGGTTCGACGATCTCGACGTGATCGCCGAGGACTTCATCTCGTCGTCGTTCGACACGGCGATCGAGGGCGAGGGCGGCCAGCGCCGGGCGATCTGGACGGCGCGGCGCATGCGCGGCGCGCAGACCCTGTACCACCGCTTGCAGTTGGCGCCCGACGCGGACACCGCCGACGCCCGTCCCGGCGAGCGGCCCCCACCGCCGCCCGTGCCCGACTACGACGAGCCGTTCGCCACGGCGGTCGAGGGCCTACTCGCCGAGGTGCGCGAGTCCTCCGCTGGCGTCGAGTCGTTCGCCCGCCTGCTGATCCGGCGCTATCGCGGCGACGGCGATCGCGCCGAGCTGCTGCGCAGCCGCGCCCGGGATGCCGCGAGCCATGCGCGCAATCTGGTGCACATCCTCGCCGGTGCGCGTATCCCGGCGCGGGTGAGCTGGACGCTGCCGTTGCGCGACGGCATCCGCGGCGGCGAGCTCGCGCCCTGGCTCGAGGTCTACGACGCCGAGGGCTGGTTCGCCATCGACCCGGATACCGGCGACGTCGGGCTGCCGGACGGCCGCCTCTTCTGGCTCCAGGGGCGCTCGCCCGAGATCAAGGCGGACGGCGGCGCCGTCGTGCGCCAATCGTTCGCCGTGTCGCAAACCGATCGCGAGCTCATGGCGATCGCGCGCGAGCGCGACGAGACGGGTGCGGCGACCCTGCTCGGGCTGACGCTGTTCGATCTGCCCGTCGAGACCCAGCAGGTGCTGCAGCTCATCCTCGTGGTGCCGGTCGGCGCCCTGGTCGTCGTCGCCATGCGCAACATCGTCGGTGTCGCCACGTTCGGGACCTTCATGCCCGTGCTCATGGCGCTCGCGTTCCGCGAGACCCGGCTCCTGCTGGGCGTCGCCCTGCTCGTCGCCATCGTCGCCGTGGCGCTCGCGGTGCGCTTCTACCTCGAGCGCTTGCACTTGTTGCTCGTGCCCCGGCTCGGGGTCGTGCTCACCGTGGTCGTGCTCATCATGCTGGGCATCGCCCTGGGCAGCCACCGCCTGGGCCTCGATCAAGCGCTGTCGGTGGCGCTGTTCCCCATGGTGATCCTGGCGATGGTGGTCGAGCGCATGTCGGTGGTCTGGGACGAGGCCGGGCCCGGTGACGCCATGCGCCAGGGCCTGGGCAGCCTGGCCGTCGCCGCCGTGGCCTATGTCCTGATGAACCAGGAGCTGGTGCGCCACCTGGTGTTCGTCTTCCCCGAGTCGCTGCTGCTCGTGATGGCGGCGATGCTCGCCCTGGGGCGCTATACGGGCTACCGCTTGAGCGAGCTCTGGCGCTTCCGCGACGCCCTGCGCGGGGGCCCGCGATGGCGCTGAATCCCTTCCGGCGGCTGCGCGCGGCGGGCGTGCTCGGCATGAACGAGCGCAACGCCGACTTCATCGCCCGCCAGAATCCCCGGCGGTTGTATCCGCTGGTCGACGACAAGCTACGGACCAAGCGCCTGGCCGAGCACGCCGGCATCGCGGTGCCCCGCTTGTTGGCCGAGCTGCGGTCGCAACGGGACGTGGCGGTGCTCGACGACGGGATCGACCCTTCGAGTGGCTTCGTGGTCAAGCCGGCGAGCGGGGCGGGCGGCAACGGCATCCTGGTGGTGCGCGGCAAGCTCGGTCACCGCTACCAGCTCGGCAACGCCACCATCGTCTCGCGCGAGCGGCTGCGCCACCACGTGGGCAACGTCCTGTCCGGGATGTACAGCCTGGGGGCGCAGCGCGACGTCGCCATGGTCGAGGAGCGCGTCGTCTTCGATCCGCGCTTCGACGCGATCACCTGTGGCGGGGTCCCGGACATCCGCGTAGTGGTGTATCGCGGGGTGCCCGTGCTGGCGATGACACGCCTGCCCACGCAGGTATCGGAGGGCAAGGCCAACCTGCACCTGGGTGGCGTGGGCGTCGGTCTGGACTTGGCCACGGGCGTGACCGCGGGCGCCGTCCACGGCGACCGCCGCGTCGCCCACCATCCCGACACCCTCGAGCCGGTCGAGGGCATCGCCATCCCCGGCTGGCAACGCCTGCTCGACCTGGTGGCGCGGTGCCAGACGCTGTGCGGGTTGGGGTATCTCGGCGTCGACGTCGTCCTCGACCGCGACCGCGGCCCGCTCGTGCTCGAGCTCAACGCGCGCCCCGGTTTGAGTGTGCAGCTCGCCAATCGCGTGGGGCTGCGCCATCGCCTCGACGCGGTCGATCGTTTACCGGCGGTGCCCGACGATCCGGGCGAGCGAGCCGCGGTGGCCGAGCAGCTGTTCGGCGCGAGTGCGGCTTCCTAGACGGTGCTGGTGGTCTCGCCGTTATCTGCCGGCTGGTGCCTGGGGCGGTTGGAGCGGGGTGCTGGCGTTGGGCGCGCGGCAA
>CAYTWS010000263.1:0-3475 GCA_964442145.1 uncultured Ectothiorhodospiraceae bacterium
CGTCGCGCTCCTCACGCTGGTCCTCGACCAGACGCATGAAGAACTCCTCGAGCCGATTGGTCTTGTTGCGCATCGAGTGCACCTCGAAACCCTGGCGCGAGAGCTCGCTAAACAGCCGATTGATACCGACGTCCTTGGGCACCTCCACCTCGAGCCCGCCGTCGCTGCGCGGCAGCAGCGTGTAGCCGTCGATCGGCCGGATGTTGCGCGCGTCGCCGTCGACATTGAGCACGAAGGTCTCGCGATTGAGCTTGTGCACGAGCTCGTCGACCGTGCCCCGCTCGACGATCTCGCCGTGATTGATCACCGCGACGCTGCGGCACAGATACTCCGCCTCTTCCAGGTAGTGGGTCGTCAGGATGATCGTGATGCCGCGCTCGTTGATTTGCTGGAGGAACTGCCACATCGAGCGCCGGATCTCGATATCCACGCCGGCGGTGGGCTCGTCCAGAATCAGCAGCCGGGGCTCATGGATGAGCGCCCGGGCGATGAGCAGGCGCCGCTTCATACCGCCGGAGAGCTCGCGCGAGACCACGGCGCGTTTCTCCCACAGACCGAGCTGCTTGAGGTACTGCTCGGCGCGCTGGCGCGCGGTGGAGCGGTCGATGCCGTAATAGCCCGCCTGGTTGAGCACGATCTGCTCGACCGTCTCGAACTGATTGAAGTTGAATTCCTGCGGCACGAGACCGATGCAAGCCTTGGCCTGCACCGTATCGCGGTCGAGATCGTGGCCGAAGACCTGGACCTCGCCCGCGCTCTTGTTGACCAATGAGGCGATGATGCCGATAGCGGTCGATTTGCCCGCGCCGTTGGGGCCAAGCAGCGCAAAAAACTCGCCCGCGGCGACGTCGAGATCGATCCCTTTGAGGGCTTGGACCCCGTTCGGGTAGGCCTTCTCCAGATTGCGAATGCTCAGGGCGTTCATGGACTCGCCAGGTTGGGGCGGAAAAGCCTACCTATTTTACGCGAGTCGCCGCCATGGCATAAGGCCTCGCCTCGCCCCGGCGGCCTCGACGCCAACGGGGGCCCGGTCGCGCCCGAAGCGTGGCGTCTAGCTCACATTCCGATTGCGCTGCCAAACGACCTCGGCACCGCCCTCGTGGCGGGCGAGCACGCGACCGAGCACGAACAACAGATCGGACAGGCGGTTGAGGTAGGCCAAGCCGTGGGGATTGATGGCCTCGGCCCGCTGCAGGGTTTGCACCCAGCGCTCGGCCCGGCGGCAGACGGTACGCGCGAAGTGACACGCCGCCGCGGCCGGACCGCCGCCGGGCAGGATGAAGTCCTTGAGCGGCGGCAACGCCGCATTGTGCTCGTCGAGCTTGTCCTCGAGCCACTCGACCTGGCCCGCCGTTACGGCCTCGTAGCCCGGCACACAGAGCTCGCCCCCCAGGTCGAACAGATTGTGCTGGACCTCGAAGAGGATGTCCGCGATGGGCTGCGGCATCGGGTGGACCGCCATCATGCCGATGGCGGCGTTGAGCTCGTCGACGGTCCCAAAGGCGGTCACCCGCACGCCGTCCTTATCGGTGCGTGAGCCATCGCCGAGGCCGGTGGTCCCCCCGTCGCCGGTGCGGGTGTAGATTTTCGACAACCGGTTACCCATGGCCACCTCGATACGCCGCCCACAGTACCCCAACATTTTGCGCTCGGCCCCAGGGCCCACACAACATTTGGTTGGCCGCGGCCGCCCGGCGATCGGTTTCGCCGCAATGGGCGCCGGGAATTCGGCCTCGGGCGGGAACCGCCGCGGCGCTTGGGGGGACGCCCGCCGACCCCGTATCATGGAAAGTGAGTGTAAGCGCCGCGGCCCACGGGGGGCCCGGCCAAGTGGATCAGGGGGTTGTCGTGTCGATCGATCGGGTCATCACTGCTTTCGAAATGATGCCGAGCTGGCAGGAGCGCTACCGGCTCATCATCGACATGGGCCGCAAGCTCCCCGAGCTCCCGCCCGAGCACTACGTCGACGAAAACCTCCTCGACGGCTGCATGAGCAAGGTCTGGATGACGGCCGAGCTCGACACCAGCGTCGATCCGCCGGTGATGCGGTTCCATGCCGACAGCGATTCGCAGATCGTCAAGGGCCTGATCGCGCTCGTCTTCGAGGTCTTCAATAACCGCCCACCGGACGAGATCCTCACCACCGACATCGAGTCGGTCTTCCAGCAGCTCGAGCTGGAGCAGCACATCTCCAGTGGCCGCCGCAACGGCCTCTCGTCGATGGTTCGGCGGGTGCGCGAGCTCGCCCAGGCGGAGCTCGCCGCCTAGGCCATGTCGATACGCTCGCGCTGCCCTCGTGTGCCCGCACTCCTGCTGGCCGGGCTGGCACTGGCCTGGGCGCCGACCGCCGCCAGCCAAGAGCCGATCCGCATCGGCTGGACGGCTTGGGCCGACGGGGTCTTCATCTCCCGCCTGGCCGAGTACGTGATCGAAGAGGAGTTGGGCCAACCCGTCGAGCTGGTGCGCGCGGGCATCGCCGAGCAATACCAGGGGGTGGCCAGCGGGCGCATGGACATCACCTTGATGTCCTGGCAACCGCGCACGCACGGGCCCTACGTCACGCGCGTGGCCTCGGAGGTCGAGGATCTCGGGGTGCTCTACAGCGGCGCCAAGCTCGGCTGGGCGGTGCCCGCGTACGTGCCCGAGGAACGTGTAGCCACGATCGGCGACCTCACCGACCCCGACGTACGCGAGCGCCTCGGCGGTCGCGTCGTGGGTATCGACCCGGGCGCGGGATTGATGCGCTTGTCCAACCGAGCGATCGAGCAGTACGCGCTCGACGGTTATAGCGTCGCCTCGGGCTCGGGCCCCGAGATGACGTCGACGCTGGCGAACGCCATCGATGCCGGGGACTGGATCGTCGTCACGGCCTGGAGCCCACACTGGATGTTCGCCGCGTTCGATCTGCGCTACCTCGGCGACCCCAAGGGCGTCCTGGGCGGCGGTGAGCAGATCCACGCCCTCGCGCGCCAGGGTTTCTACGCCGATCGCCCCGAGGTCGCCGAGATGCTGACCCGTATGTGGATTCCCCTGCGGGCCCTCGAGGAGGGCATGCTCGATGCCCACCGGCGCAGCCACACCGCCGCCGTCGAGCGCTTCGCCGAGATCCACCGCAAGCGCATCCAGTACTGGATCACGGGCCAGCCCTGAATGCCGCGGCGACCCAAGGGCCGTAGACCGGTTCACCCTCCGTGTCACGGCCTCCCCGGCGCCGCGAGCCGAAGCCATTGGGCCTGCGGGGCCTCCCGCCGCCCCAGCGACAACGGCACCGGGCCAGGCGATACCCCCGATGCCGGTTGTTGCCTGTGCCACGGCACGCGCCGCGGCACCGAAGCCGCCGTGCCCAACCCACCCCGAACGGGGACTCATCGGGCAAAAACCGGCCTACGCCCGGTGTGCACGCAACCGGAAAAATCATTGGTAGGCCGATGGGATGGCCTCCTCCCTCCTTCTATTCGGCATCTGCGTGCCAGAG
>CAYTWS010000264.1:0-3459 GCA_964442145.1 uncultured Ectothiorhodospiraceae bacterium
TCGGCATCCACAACCTGGGCGAGGGATTGGCGATCGGCGGCGCGGTCACCGCCGGGGAGATCGCGCTCGGGGTGTTCTTGGTCTTGGGCTTTACCCTGCACAACGTGACCGAGGGCGTGGGCATCGTCACCCCGCTGGTACGCGAGCGCATCCGCCCCATGGCATGGGCCGGTCTGCTGGCGCTCGCCGGTCTACCGGCGGTGCTCGGTATCTGGATCGGCGTCCGTGCCGTCGCGCCCCACTGGACGGCGGTGTGCCTGGCCATCGGCGTCGGCGCGATCGCCCAAGTCCTGCTCGAGGTCGGCGACCTGCTTCGCCGCACTGCCACGGTCGCATCCGATCGCTGGACTGCCCTGGCCGGCTTCGTCGCGGGCATCGCCATCATGTATGCAACGGCACTGGTCACGCCGGGCTGAGCGGCCAGGCGCGGCGATCGCCGAGGCGGGCAACAGACCAAGTAATCGGGCGCGTCAGCGTTCGTTGCGCTACCAGGCCTTCGATCGATACGCCACCGTCGCGCTCAGCCAGCGGCCTCCGGGACCGGCTTCGGGCGCTTGCGGGTTTCGCGGTACATCGTGTAGAGCCCAGCACCCACGATCAGGGCGGCGCCGACGAGCATCAGTGGATCCGGTCGCTCGGCGAACATGAGGGCACCCAGGATCAACGCGAACACCAGCCGGCTGTAGCGGAATGAGACCACCACGGAGACCTCGCCGGTGCGCGTAGCCC
The DNA here is from genome assembly GCA_964442145.1 of uncultured Ectothiorhodospiraceae bacterium. Lineage (GTDB taxonomy): Bacteria > Pseudomonadota > Gammaproteobacteria > XJ16 > Halofilaceae > Halofilum. Next base: position 730 of record CAYTWS010000264.1, read on the forward strand.
CTACGAGCGCATAGTAGCCGAGGCCGCCCACGAGGTAGGCCGCCAGGAGCAGGGCGAGGTCGGACAGGGCCATGGCCTCGGGGGCCTCGCCCATCAACAGCATCAGCAACAACCCCGCCGGGATCACAGCGCCGTATCCCCAGGTCGTGAGCTGCACACCGCTGACCTCGCGCGGCACGGCACGCGTGACCAGATCGCGCAGGGCGAGCCCGGCGACCGCGATCACCGCCAGCAGCGACGCCGGCGCAAAGCCCGCTAGGCCGGGCTGGATGATGAGCAACACGCCGGCGAAGCCCACTGCGATCGCCGTCCACCGGCGCCAGCCGACGTGCTCACCCAGGATCAGGGCGGCCCCCAGCGTCACCGCGAGCGGGGTCGCCTGCAGGATCGCCGAGGCGCTCGACAGCGAGGTCAAGACAAACGCCGAGACGAAACCCGCCGAGGCGATGAGCTCGCCCAAGTTGCGTAGCATCACCGCGCGCGAGAACAGCACCCGCGGCGCGACGGCCCGGCCGTTCAGTCGGGTGAGCACGGCGAAGATGACGACACCACCACAGCCGATCAGGGCCACCACCTGCCCCATGGGCAGATTGAGCGCCATCTGCTTGATCACCACGTCCTCGAGGGCGAAGCCCAGCATGGCGGCGACCATCAACAGGCTTCCGCGGAGATTGTTCATGGGGGCGTCTCTCGCAGCGGTTGAGGACACGGCCCGGCGGCCGTGGCGGGCGGACACGGGCTCCATCGACTCGGCCCATCTAGGCGGAACCGGCGCCGATGGGGCCCCTTCCCGACGGCCGGCGCGGCGGCCTCCCGTCACCGCAGCGGCGAATGGCCGGCGCCGATGCCCGGCGGCTCGCAGCGCGCGCGGCTACCCGGGGGTTACGCCGTGTCGTCGCCCGACGGCGGCGAGGACCGAAACGCGATGGCGGATGGCCGAATCGTGGCGAGGGGCTCGCCTGCGGAGCCGCGGCCTATTCTATCGAGCGTGGTCGTTCGGGGTCACCCTTTGGCGGGTGCGCATCGGCCACTCGGGGCGCGCCGGGATGTGCAGCGCTGTTCGCGATGGGCGGGCCACAGTGCTGCGGCCGACGCCGGCGCGGCGGCCGCACCGTCGCCGCCACGCCCTCGTGGCCCATGCTGGAAGCTCCTCCACCCACGACGGCATCGTGAGACGATCGCCCGCGGTGGGACGTGCGCGCTGCGCCACGGTTCCCGGGCCATCCTCGCAGCACGCACGGCTTGCTTCGGCTCCACTTCAACGGGCAAGCTTTGCCCGCTACACCGACTCCGTACAGTCGCCGACTACGGACCAATGGAGGCGGCGCCGGTCGAGCCACGAACCGCTGCGGGTAGCGCTTGCATCCAAACCCAGTGATCCAGCGACACCGGTCCCGATTCGGCGCCAGTCGGACCACTGCCCAAAGCGCGCTGGCGACCCCCCGAGGTCGCCTTGACGGCGGCAGTCACCCGCTCGTCATCGAGGAGCAACCATGACGGAAACCGCCGTCCCGGACCAGCCCTTCGAGGTGCGAACGGTTTGGATCTCGGACACGCATCTCGGCTTCGCCGGCGCGAACGCCGAAGCGCTGCAACGGTTCCTGCGCAGTGTTCGCTGCCAGCAACTGTACCTCGTCGGCGACATCATCGACTTTTGGGCACTCAAGAAGAAGCGCCATTGGCCGCAGTCGCACAACGATATCGTGCGCACCGTGCTCGGGATGGCCAAACACGGGACCCGGGTGGTCTATGTACCCGGCAACCACGACGATTCGGTACGCCATTACGAGGGCGTCACCCTGGGCCAAATCGAGATTCACGACCGCGTGATTCACCACACCAGTGACGGCCGCCGGCTGGTGGTGCTGCACGGCGATCAGTTCGATTCCGCAATCATTGGCTCGCGCTTGCTCGGCCTGACGGGCTCGCACGCCTATGCCGGCCTTTTGCGGCTCAACCGCCTGGTCAACTGGGGCCGCGCTTGTCTGGGCATGGAGTATTGGTCGCTCGCCGCGGCCACCAAGCAAAAGGTCAAGAAGGCAGCCGCGCACATCGCCCATTTCGAGCGCGCCGTTGCCAACGAGGCCGCGCGCCTGGAAGCGCACGGTTTGGTCTGCGGCCACATCCACCGCGCCGAGCTCACCCAACGCCAGGACATCCTCTACATCAACTGCGGCGATTGGGTGGAGAGTGCGACCGCGGTCGTCGAGCACACCGACGGCGCTCTCGAGCTTTGGCAGATCGGTGACCGCCCCGAGGTCGTCACGCGAATCGAGCCGCAGTGGGCGATAGCAGCGGCGTGATGCAGGCGCTGCGCTCGCGCGGACGCCGGTGTATCATCGCCGCCGTCGCGCAAGCCGGCGGCACCGCCCGCTCACCCTCTCTGGCGACACATTACGCGATGCCGCGCAGCCAACGGTTCTGGTCGACTAGCCACCGCGCGACGTTCACGCGCTTCGCCACCGTAGCCACCGCGATCGCCGGTATCGATATCGCGGTGCTCTACCTCCTGCACGGGGCCCTCGATGCCAACGTGTATCTCGCCCGGATCGTCTCCTACAGCGCAGCGATGACGGCGGGCTATTTCCTCAATCGCCGCTATACCTTCCACCACCACCGGCCCACGCAGTCGGTCCCCGGCGAGCTCGCGCGTTACTACGCCGTCTTCGCCAGCGGTGGCTTGGTCAACTACGCAGTTTTCTCGGCGATTGTGGCCGGCGGCACTGCCGC
>CAYTWS010000265.1:0-3450 GCA_964442145.1 uncultured Ectothiorhodospiraceae bacterium
TGGTCATGGACTTCATGTCCCAGATCCAGTCGCACATGATGAGCCACCAGTACGACAGCCTGATGAAGAAGGCGAACCTCAAGGGCTACGGCCGCCGCGGCGGCGGCTGAGGCGCGGGGCTGGGCAGGCCGGCTTTTGTCGGCGAACGGCCACACGCGTTCCGGGGCTGGTTCCAAGGATGAAGGGGCCGCCAAACGGTCTGGAGGCGTAGGCCGGCTTTTGTCGGCGAATCGCCACGCGCGGTGCGGGGCTGGTTAACGGACCACGGCCCGGAACGCACGAACGGAAGCACAGACAACAGCCGGCGCACCGGCAATCCGGCACCCCGGCACCCCGGCACCCCGGGCAAACGAACAACGCACTCACGGGAAGCGAATCCCGGCGGAGGAAGAGATGAAGGTAAGCGCTTCGGTGACGAAGATCTGCCGCCACTGCAAGATCATCAAGCGCAACGGCTCGGTGCGCGTGATCTGTCGCAACGCGCGGCACAAGCAGCGCCAGGGCTGACGCAAGCGACGCGGCTTGCGTCAGCAAGGCCAAACTAGCTAGACTACGCGGCTTCTTACGGCTCAAGGGGACGGTCCGAATGGTCCGCATCGCAGGCATCAACATCCCGGTCCACAAGGCGGCCTGGGTGGCTCTGACTTCGATCTACGGGGTCGGCCCGACGCGGGCGCAGGCGATCTGCGACGCGGCCGGCGTGCCCGAGAACACGCGCGTGCGCGATCTCTCCGAGGGCGAGGTCGAGGCGCTTCGCTCCGAGGTGGGCAACTACAGCGTCGAGGGCGATCTGCGCCGCGAGGTGTCGATGAACATCAAGCGCCTGATGGACCTGGGCTGCTACCGGGGCCACCGCCACCGGCGCGGGCTGCCGCTGCGCGGCCAGCAGACGCAGACCAACGCGCGGACGCGGAAAGGCCCGCGCCGCCCCATCAAGCGCTGAATCGTATAACGGCTTAGACGGGAGGCCGAGACCAAATGGCCAAAGCCAAGGGCAAAGCAGCGACGACGCCGCGCAAGAAGGTCAAGCGCACCGTATCCGATGGCATCGCCCACGTGCAGGCGTCGTTCAACAACACCATCGTGACCATCAGCGATCGCCAGGGGAACACGTTGAGCTGGGCGACGGCCGGCGGCTCCGGTTTCCGCGGCTCGCGCAAGAGCACGCCGTTCGCAGCCCAGGTGGCGGCCGAGCGCGCCGGCAACGGCGCGCGCGAGTATGGCATGGCCAACCTCGAGGTTCGCGTGAAGGGTCCGGGCCCGGGGCGCGACTCCGCGGTGCGCTCGCTCAATAACGCGGGCTTCAACATCAACAGCATCACCGACGTAACGCCGATCCCGCACAACGGGTGCCGGCCGCCCAAGCGTCGGCGCGTCTAAGCTCGGAGGCCAACCGTGGCGAAGTACATTGGACCCAAGTGCAAGCTGAGCCGGCGAGAGGGTACGGATCTGTATCTCAAGTCGGGTGTTCGCAGCCTGGACTCGAAGTGTAAGCTCGATCGCCCGCCGGGCCCCGTGACGGGCCGTCGCGGCCGGGCGTCGGACTATGCGCTGCAGCTGCGCGAGAAGCAGAAGGTGCGGCGCATGTACGGCCTCATGGAGCGCCAGTTCCACAACTACTACAAGAAGGCGTCGAAGCGGAAGGGCTCGACCGGCGAGAACCTGCTGCAGTTCCTGGAGCAGCGCCTCGACAACGTCGCCTGGCGCATGGGTTTTGGCAGCACGCGCGCCGAGGCGCGCCAGCTGGTCAACCACAAGGCGCTGACGGTCAACGGTGAGATCGTCAACTGCCCGTCCTATCAGGTCCAGCCGCACGACGTCGTCGCGGTGCGCCAGAAGGCGAAGAGGCAGAATCGCCTGAGCGAGGCGATGGACCTGGCGCAGCAGCGTGGCATCCCCGACTGGATCGAGGTGGACACGGACAAGATGGAGGGCGTGTTCAAGTCCGTGCCGATGCGCTCGGATCTGCCTTCCGAGATTCAAGAGTCCTTGATCGTCGAGCTGTACTCGAAGTAAGTCGATCGGCGGTCGTAATCGAGAGGTTCGCAAGCCCCATGACCACCAACGTCAACGAATTCCTCAAGCCGCGCATCGTCGATATCACGACGATCAGCGATTACCACGCCAAGGTCTCGCTCGAGCCGCTGGAGCGTGGCTTCGGCCATACGCTGGGCAATGCGCTGCGTCGCATCCTGCTGTCGTCGATGCCGGGCGCGGCGATCACGGACGTCCAGATCGAAGGCGTCGTCCACGAGTACACCACCATCGAGGGTGTCCACGAGGACGTCATGGACATCCTGCTGAACCTCAAGGGTGTGGCGGTCACGCTGCACACGCGCGACGAGGCCACGCTCACGCTCAAGAAGAGCGGCGAGGGGGTGGTCACCGCGGGCGACATCAGCTCGGACCACGACGTCGACATCGCCAACCCGGACCACGTCATCGCGCATCTCACCAGCGCCGGTGAGCTCGAGATGACGCTCAAGGCGCGCAAGGGCCGCGGCTACGAGCCGGTGCCGTCGCGCGAGGGCGAGGAGGAGAGCCACACGGTGGGCGGCCTCCAGATCGATGCGACCTACAGCCCGATCCGCCGGGTGGGCTACAGCGTCGAGAGCGCGCGTGTCGAGCAGCGCACCGACCTCGACAAGCTGATCTTCGACATCGAGACCAACGGCACCATCGACCCCGAGGAGGCGATCCGCCGGGCCGCCTCGATCCTGCAGGAGCAGCTGTCCGTGTTCGTCGAGCTCGAGGGCGACCAGCAGGCCAAGCCCGAGGAGGCGGGCCAGCAGATCGACCCGATCCTGATGCGCCCGGTCGACGATCTCGAGCTCACGGTGCGCTCGGCCAACTGCCTCAAGGCCGAGAACATCTACTACATCGGCGACTTGATCCAGCGCACCGAGGTCGAGCTGTTGAAGACGCCGAACCTGGGCAAGAAGTCCCTGACCGAGATCAAGGACGTGCTGGCCTCGCAGGGCCTGTCGCTGGGTATGCGCCTGGAAGGCTGGCCGCCGGCGGAGCTCAAGCGCCAGGACAAGGCGTCGTCGGGCTAGAGCGCCGGGCGAGCCAGGTGACAACGGCACGCGCGGGCGCTAGGGGCTAGCGACCCGCCTGCACCGAGGGCCGGCGGGCCAACGCCCGGCCGAGCCGAAGACGGTAGAGGAATCGGATCATGCGTCATCGCAAGAGCGGCAAGAAACTGGGTCGGACGAGCGCGCATCGCACCGCGATGCTGCGCAACATGTCGGCCTCGTTGTTCGAGCAAGAGCTGATCAAGACGACGCTGCCGAAGGCGAAAGAGCTGCGCCGCCATGCGGAGCCGCTGATCACCCTGGCGAAGGAGGACACCGTCGCCAACCGGCGCGTCGCCTTCAACCGCCTGCGCAGCAAGGACGGCGTGCGCAAGCTCTTCGAGGAGCTGGGCCCGCGCTACAAGTCGCGCCCGGG